>JAQSCR010000462.1 GCA_029945495.1 Pseudolabrys sp.
AGCAACACGCACCGGCACGCGTCGATCGCCGGCCGTAAGAAGAACCCCACGCTCGGCGACCAACAGCTGCGCATTGCCTGGACCCAATACATTGTGATGATGCTTCTCGCCCGCCGGCAACGCGTCGACCGGCAACGCCAAAGTCGTATCCCATAGCGAGCGCGAACGCAGCAATTGGCCGCGGTCGTCAGTCACCTGCCAATAAAGTCCCGACAGCGGATCGTCGAAGCGCGGATCTGCCGGCGGACGGCTCATGAACAAATTGCCCTGCGGATCGATATCGATGCCGGCGAGCAGTTGCTTGAGATGAATATCGAGATCGTCAGCTATCGTGCGGGTAATATGGCGCTCGAACAGCAGGGTTAAGCCGGCGCCGGCGATCGTCAACGCCACAAGGATCGCGACAATCCCGCCGGCGATAAGCCGCAGCCGCAGCGACCCCCAGCTCATTGGCAAGTACTCATTGGCAAGTCCTCATGCCGGCGTCTCCGGCACCAGATAGCCAAAGCCGCGCCGTGTCTCGATCAGATCGGGCCCTAATTTCTTGCGTACGCGGCCAATCAAGACTTCCAGCGCATTCGAATCGTGATCTTCGCCATGGCCGTAGACGTTTTCGTCGAGTTCATGCTGCGACAACACTCGGCCACGATGGCGCAACAGGTAGGCGACCAGACGATACTCCAGGGGCGAGAGCGCGATCGGCACGCCGCGCACGCTTACCTTCATCTGCCGTTCGTCGAGCATGATATCGCCGGCTGAAACCACCGATGAGGAATGACCGGCGGTCCGCCGGACGATCGAGCGGAGCCTTGCAAGCAGCTCCTCCATGCGAAACGGTTTCGGCAGGTAGTCGTCGGCGCCGGCGTCGATGCCGTCGACGCGCTCGGCCCAACTGGCACGCGCCGTCAAGATCAATACCGGCATGTGCCGGCCGTTGCTGCGCCAGCGCTTGAGCACCGCCAGCCCGTCCATGCCCGGTAGGCCGAGGTCGAGAATTACCGCGCCGTAGTCTTCGGTATCGCCCCGGAACCAGGCCTCTTCGCCATCGCGCACAGTTTCGACCACATAACCCGCGGCGGCGAGTGCACTGGCGATATCAGCCGCTATCCGTCGCTCATCTTCGACGAGAAGCAGGCGCATCACTTCTCCTTGACCCGTTCGATCCTGCCGCTACGCGCGTCGACATAGGCGTCGAACAGTTGGCCCTTGCTGTCGATGACGCGAAATTCATAGAGCCAACGGCCGTCCTTGCGTTCGATTTCGACGCCGGCGACCTCGCCGGGCAATTGGCCACGCACAGCCGCCAGAATTTCCGCGAGCGATTTGATTTCGCCGGCATCGACGGCGCGGCGGATTTCATCGCGACTGTGTTCATCACGACGGTGGTCATCGCGATCGCGCGCCGCCGCCGGCACGGCAGCCGTCAGCGCGGCCGCGACCAGCGCCATTGCAATTCCGGTTCGGAAGTCAGGCAAACGCATGAATCTACACACCCTAAGGAACGCGGCAGTATGCCGCAAATGACCTGACAATTGGCTGACATGGATCAAAAGGTCGCCGTTTTGACCTGCCGCTGGCGCCGCGATCCTCGGCGCCGCAGCCACCGCGCTTCGGTAGCTCGCTCGGCAATTCTCATCGCAAAATATGCCAACCCGCGAATGCTCTGTTGCTCATAGCGATGATAAAACCGAACCGTCACTCAGGACGAAAATGGTCTCGATGCCCTGCGCCGCAGCCATCTGCTGCCCGGCTTTTTCACCGAGCACCATGAGGGCTGTCGCCCAAGCGTCCGCGTCCATACAGGTCGGCGCCAATACCGAAACGGAGGCGAGGTTGTTGTCCAGCGGTGCTTCGGTCTTCGGATTCATCGTGTGGGACAGGATCTTGCCGTTCAATTCGATCCAGTGGCGGTAATTGCCTGAGGTGGCGACGGCCATGTCGGTCAGCTCGATGACTCCCATCGCATCGCGGATGCTGCGTTCCGGGCGTTCCAGCGCGACGGCCCAGGGCGAGCCGTCTGGCTTTAGGCCTTTCGCGCGCATTTCACCGTCGATCCAAACGAGCCAGGACGGGACCGCAAACGCCTCCATCACGCGTGCCAATTCGTCCACTCCATATCCCTTTGCAATCCCCGACAGATCGAGGGACAGGGGAGCGTGTTTGCGCGCGCGCAGCCCGACCTCATCCAGCTCCAGGGCGGTTGTTGTGATCGGCCGTGCCTGTCCCGCAAATGCCCCGATCCGGTCCGTGTCCGGCTTGGGTCCCGCGGCGCCAAATCCCCAGGCAGCGACCAGGTTGCCCACGCCAATATCGAACGCGCCGTTCGAGGCTCGCCCGATTCTGAGCGAAGCTGCCAGTACGGTCGTCAGTTCGCGCGGGATCGTTATCCAGTCGCCCACCGGCGAGGCGTTCAATTGGTTGAGGTCGGAGTTAGGCTTCCAGGTCGACATCTGCCGGTCGACCCGGTCAACCGCCTCGAACAATGCGGCGCCAATCGCTTCGATGTCGGCGCCATCCGGTGCGAAGAACACAGCCGAGTACCGCGTGCCCATGGTGGGGCCATTCAACGCATGTCGCACCAGCGGCACGCTGCTGCGAAACCGAATAGCGAGATTAGTAGACATCTTCGAGGTACCGCCCGGTTGATTTCAGCGTCTGGAGTTCCAGGCCCATCGGTCCGATGATCGCTTCCAGGCCACGCGCCACGCCCGTCGCCATGTCGCGCCCGCCGCAAACCAGCACCTGGGCGCCGCGCTGGATCAAATCGCGCAACTCGTTTGCATCCGACGCGATCCGATCCTGCACATAGCCGCCGCCGGAGACGCGCGAGAAGATCGTGCTGAGGTGTGTCAGCCGCCGGTCGGCGAGGTATTTCGTCATTTCGCCCTCGTAGAGAAAATCCGATGCCGGGTCGCGGCCGCCCCAGTAGAGGTGCACGCGGCGCCGGCCGGCATTGTGCCGGATGAAGCCTGCAAGAGGCCCGATCCCGGTGCCAGCACCAATGAGGATCAGCGGCGCCTTGCCGCGAGCCGGACGGAACGCGGGGTTCTTGCGGAGGAACGCTTCGATCCTGACGCCGGGTTCGAGCTCATGCAAAAAACTCGAGCAAAGGCCGCCCGGATGTTTGCGCACGCAAATCTCAAGCACGCCGTCGCGATTGCTGGACGCGAGCGAATAGAACCGCGGCAGATCGCTGCCAGGCGGCAGGATGCCAACCAGGTCGCCCGGCTCGAATTCCGGCAGGCGGGGCGCACGCAGGCGTCGCCAGAAACTCGCGTTGAGGGTCGCCTTCGGTGCGGCAAAGCGCAGGATGACGGTGGGAGCCTGAACCTCGGCGCCGTAGTCGACACGCTCGATCAACTCCAATGCGATGGTTTTCGGACGCGCGGCGACGTGGGTGAGCGTCAATTCCGTGCCCAACGTATTGCCCAGGTCCTTGCCCCACCGGGCGAATTCTTGGGCCGATTGCCGGTCAATGCACGCGAGCTTCGACAGTACGGGCCAGCCCCGGGCATGAAGTGCGGCGGCGACATCCTCGGCGAACCGGCAGAAGTGGGGGAAGCTGCGGTCGCCAAATCCCAAGACGGCCACGGGCAGGGGATGCTTCACTGCGTCAAGCCGCGCGAGAAAGCGCTTGGCCGAGGCCGGCGCCGCGCCGTCGCCATAGGTGGCGGTCAGGATGAGCATCCTTGCGGCATTGGCGTAGGCCGGCACCAGTCGATTCATCGGGGCTGTGTGAACGCGGTGTCCGGCTTGTGTCAGCGCGGCGTGCAACGTGCCCGCAAAACCCCAGGTGCTGTTGCCCTCGCTGCCGACAAGAATGATCGTGTCGGCGGATTGCGCACCGACATTGTGCGGGATCCGCGGCAGCGCGCTGCGGCGCTTCCACCAGATGAGAGCGCCGAACGCGGAGAGAAACGGGACGGTCAACGCCGCGAGTGCAAGGATCAGGGCCAATGGCCACAGCCCTTGTCCGGTATGCAGCATATAGATCGTCTCGTAGACTTGGCGGCCCAAGCCGTGCGGCTGATAACCCAACATCGCGCCAGTGGCCGCATCGACATGGCCGATGCCCTGCGCGGTATTCAGGACATAAAAATCGGAGAGGTCGCCGGCTTTGGGGAATGCCAGTTCTCGCAGGTCCGTCACGTCCACCGACTTGAGCGCCGCAAGCTGGGCGACCGGCGCACGCGCGCCGCCGTTTACGTCGGTCAGGACGCTGGGCTCGACGATCGCGCCGTCCGGCAGTGCGCCGAACGTTGCAAGCGACATATAGCAGCCCGTCAGCGCCGACAGCATCAGCCCAAGCACCGCGAAACGACCGAGTTCGGTATGCCATCGTTGCGATGCCGTACCGCAGACCGGACGCAGGATCGCCGTCCAGCCGCCCATTCGCGCCGCCAACATCATGGCTCCCGAGATCGACAACACGACCATGGCCAGCGCGCCGATCCCCGCCGCCGCGCGACCCGCATCGCCCATCAGAAACGAGCGGTGCAGATTGGTGACGAATCGAATGAAATCCGACGGTGCGTAAGGCCCGATCGTCTGTCCGCTCTTCGGGTCGACCAGATCCGCCGCCGCCCGGTCGCCGTCGAAGTAATACGCGATGACCGCACCGGACGCGGTCTTCACGATCCGGTCGACCTCACGATGGTTCGCTGTTACGGCCTCGGCTAGCGCCGCCACACTGATCTGTCCGGCCGTCGGCGGCGTATTGGCGGCCCGTTGCAGTATCGGATCGAGCGAAAGGATCGCACCCGTGACGGCCAGCATGACGACCAGAATGGCAGCGAGCAGACCCGGCAGTGCATGGAATTGGCGAAGCATGGCGGCGTTTCCGTTTTTTCGATCACATGTCGAAGCTGAAGGACTTCACATAGCCTTTGCCGGACACGGGCTTGCCCGCATTGGCGGCAGTCAACGGCACTACAACTTCGGCGGCATTTTCGCGTCCGTTTTCCACCGCGCTGTCGATGCGGATTTGATAGCCGGCATCGATCAGCGCATCGGCGACGTTGACACTGACTTTCAGCGATTGGCCGCTACCGACGCTGGCCCCGGTGATGCCGTCGACGTTCCGCCTCTCGCCGCGGCTCCAGTCGCGCAGATGGCTATGGTATTTTGCCTTCCCGCCCGCCACCCGGAGCGTCGAGTGGAATTTGCCCTGTGCATCGGTCAAATAGATCGCCAGATAGGCTCCGTTGCCGCCATAGCCTTTCAATGTCGTGTTTAGCGTGACGGTTTTCGCCTGGGCCAGTGCGGGAAATGCAATGGCGGCTGCAAGGCCAAGGGCGACGGCATATTTCTTCATTTTAGCTCTCCAGTGTTCGCGTCTGCTTGTCGGAGAAGTGCTTCAGGCCATCAGCGCTAGCGACAGGCCGCCGCTAGCACTGGGATTTACGGGCCGCACTTTCATGAGATTGAGCCGTGGCCTGATCAACGACGGTCGCTTCGCTCGCGCGCTTCGTCGTGGCGTTCACGGGACTCGTCATGGCGATCACGGGACTCGTTGTGGCGATCACGTGAAGTTTCTTCCCGCGCGTTTCGATCATGCTGGCCGGCGCCGCTGCCGTCCGATGACTCGCTTTGCACGCGGCTCGCGTCGCGTTCGCCCGTATTCAGTCTGTCGCTGGCCTGGGCCACTGAGGCGACCCCGATCAGTGCGAGAATCGAGCCGAGGATGATTGTCTTGCGCATTTCCGATCTCCTACGTCTGTGTTTGGCCGCTCATTCGGCGGCGACGTAGGGGAACCTGCCCGAGTGCCGGTGACGGCCACCTGATGGCCTATGTCAGCCATCTGTCAGGTGAATTATGGCGGTTTGGCTGCATATTCCGGCCGCCAGAGCTAGACAAACCGGCTATTGGCAGGCTGCAGAACTGGGCGGAATGTCAGAGATTGGAAGCTTCGGACGAGCCGGCCGCGGGTGAATCTCATTACTGGGCTAGTTGTGGACTTGCGCCTAATTTCAGTCGTGCTTGAGCAATGTCAGCCTTAACCAGACGATGGCTATGCGACGACCAATAGTACCGGAGCTTTAAAACCCGTCAGCGCGCACATCCAAGTTGCCGGCGTTTTTCCCAACCGTGTGACATCGTTTTTACCAATGCGCTGTCGTACAGATAGGCCGTCGTGCAAGCATGTTGGGGCATCAGGAGAACACGATCGCCGACGCGGAGGTCGGTGCTTTCGACGATGACGTGTTCCTCATTCATCAGGAGGATGCGGCCATCCCATCGAAACCGCTCTGTCATCGGCTTGTCAGGAGAAATTGCCTTGCTGCCGGCATCGAGCGTCGCGGTGTTCTTGTGGACCGAAATTACCGTTGCCAGGACGAACGCCGCCGGGCGCCAATCGAGGTCCGCCAACTCGATATCATGCTGGGCGCTTGAAAAGGTCCAACTGCCTGGCGAGACGAATTGCGTCAGGTGCCGGGGCCACAGGTCGAAAGTATAGCTGCCGCCGGCGAGGACGGGGCATTCGATTTTTTCGGCGCTCAAGCAATCAATCAACCAACCAACCTTTCCGGCGAGCGCGAGCACCTTCTCGCGCCGCTCGTTTCGATCGCCGCCGATATGGCCGTCGTAAACGTGGAATCCGGCGAAGCGGCCGAGCCGGTGGACCGCCCGCGCCAGTTTAAGGGCCGAATCGTCCATTTGGACGCCGGTCCGGCCGAGACCGGGGTCGAGATCGACCCACAGCCGCACATTCGCCGGCGCGTCCTCCAGCTCAGAACGCCAGACTTCGAGCCCGCGTTCGGAGTCGACCATGCCGGTCAGAACCGCATCCGGATATTGCCGCGCGCAATCGACGAAGCGGTGGATATTGAATGAATTGACCGTCGGGTAGGCCCAGGTGACCTGCCTGGCATTCGCGGCGAGCACCATCTCGACTTCCGCCGGCGTTGCGCATTTGAACGCCGTGACGCCTTGTGACAGCAGCAATTCGACAATCCATGGCGCGCGGTGAGTCTTGACGTGCGGCATCAAGCGCTCGACGCCGCCGCAAGCCGCAATCGTTTGCCGCAAATTATGACGAACGTTCTCCTCGAAAATGACAAAGCACGGCGTGCTCAGCGGACCATTCGGCAATGGTTGCGAAGGAGCGGCGTTGGTGCGGCGGGAATAATCGTCCAAAATACGTCTCCGGAAATTCACGGTGTCGTGCGGCGTCGGGGCTTTATACCATGGCGGCGCTTCAGCGCCGATCAGATATTATGGCAAGCGGCCATCCTGCCGGGCGCAATGACGCGCAGCGACGGGTCGGCGGTCTCGCATTGCGACGTCGCGAGCGGGCACCGCTTGACGTAGGGGCAACCAAGCGCCGGCTCGAACTGGCTTGGCGGTTCGCCAATTTCGATGCCGGCCTTGATTCTGAATGCAGGGTCCGGCTTCGGCCGCGCCGCCATCAAGGTGCGCGTATAGGGATGCAGCGGGCGATCGACGATGTCCTGTGTCGGCGCGGTCTCGACGATGCGCCCCATATACATCACGGCGACGCGGTCGCTGATCTGGCCGACGACGCCGAGGTCGTGCGAGATGAAGATCATCGCAAGTCCCATCGCCGCCTGGAGGTCCGCGAGCAGGTTCAAGACCTGCGCCTGCACCGAGACGTCGAGTGCCGAGACAGGCTCGTCGGCGATGACGACATCGGGCGCCGGCAGAATGGCGCGTGCGATGCCGACGCGTTGGCGCTGGCCGCCGCTCAATTCGTGCGGGAAATGCGCGGCGAAGGAGGAATCGAGGCCGACATTCGTCAGCGCCTGCTGGATCTGGCGCTGTCGATCCGCCTTGCTGTCGAAAAGCCCATGAATATCGCCGGTCTCGGCGATCGAGTCGCCGATCGAGCGGCGAGGATTGAGCGAGGCAAACGGGTCCTGGAACACCATTCTGATCTTCAGGCGTAACCGTCTGAGGTCTTCACTGCCCGCGGTGAATATGTCCTTGCCGGCGAAGTAAACCTCGCCGCGATGCGGCTTTGCCAGCCGGACGATCGAGCGGCCGACGCTCGTCTTGCCGCAGCCCGATTCGCCGACGATGCCGAGGACCTCGCGCTTGGCCAGCGTAAACGACACGTCTTTCACCGCCTGAATGCGAACGGTCTTGCCCCCGCGCCTCAGCGTGTAGTCGGTCGACAAACCGCGTACGTCGAGAATCGGCGGTTCGATCATGGGGAAACCCCGCGCGGAAAATGGCACAGCGCGTGATGATCGCCGGGCAGCAGCGCGTCAGGCGGCGCGTCGCTCGCGCATACATCCACCGCGTAACGGCATCGCGGCGCGAAGGTGCATCCTTGTCTGACCTGGCCTGGCCGGGCCGCCTGGCCGGGAATCGTCGTGAGCCGCTGGCCGCGATGCGCGGCGTCGGGCAGGCACGATAGCAGCGCCTCGGTGTAACGATGCGCCGGCGCGCTGAAGATGCGCTCCACTGTCGCGGTTTCGACGACGCGGCCGGCATACATGACGGCAACGCGATCGACCAGTTGCGCGACGACGCCGAGATCGTGGGTGATGAACAGGATCGAGAGGCCGAGCGTATCGCAGAGCTCGCGAAGCAAGCTCAAGATCTGCGCCTGTACCGTCACGTCGAGCGCCGTCGTCGGCTCGTCCGCGATCAGGACCTGCGGCTGGCAAGCGAGCGCGATGGCGATCATCACCCGTTGACGCATTCCGCCGGAGAGTTGGTGCGGATAGGCATCGAGCTGCATCGCCGCGTCCGGGATGCGAACCATTTCGAGAAGCTCCCGGGCCGTCAGCGTCCGCTTGGCGCCGGGCGTCCTCTGGTGAACCGCGATCGCTTCTTCGATCTGTTCGCCAATCTTCATGACCGGGTTCAGCGACGACATCGGCTCCTGGAATATCATCGCAATTCCACCATGGCCCGCTTCGACGCGCTGGTACGGTTCCGAATGAATGACGTCGAAACCCGCCAGTTCAACCCGGCCTGTCCGCACCCAGGGACCGGCTCTGTCCAAGAGGCCCATGATCGCCAGCGACGTCATGCTCTTGCCGCAGCCGGACTCGCCGACAAGGCCAAGGATTTCGCCCTTGCCGATCTCGAACGAAACCGACGACACGATGTCGGTAAAACCGGTTTGCCCTCCGATCGAGATGGACAGGTCGCGAACGCGCAACATCCCGTCTACCTCCTGTTGCCGTTGAGCATGTTGCGAAAGCGCGGGTCGAGCCGGTCGCGCAAGGCATCGCCGACGAGGTTGAGCGAGAATGCGGTGATCGCAATCGCAAAGCCGGGGAAGAACAGCAGCCACGGCGCGCGGGTAATGAAGATGCGGCCCTCCGCCAGCATGTTGCCCCAACTCGGGATTTCCGGCGGTGCGCCGAGGCCGAGGAAGTCGAGCGAGGCGGCGCTCAGTTGGGCAAACGCAAAGACGAAGCTCGCCTGCACCAGCAGCGGCGAAACGAGATTGGGAAGCACATGCTTGCGGATCGTCCACAGCGCGCCGGCCCCCATGCTGTTGGCGGCCTCGACATAGGTCTCGGTGCGCAGCCGCAAGGTCAAGCCGTAGGTGATGCGGCTCGTCGTCGTCAGGTAGACGACGCCGATGGCCAGGATAGCGTTGCTGACGCCGCGGCCGAGGATGACGATCAGCCCCAGCGCGAGCAGCAGGGCCGGAAACGACATCAGCACGTCGATCAGGCGCATCATGACGCGGCCGAATCGCGGATACAGTGCCGAGAGCACGCCTGCCGGCACGCCGGTGATCAGCGCAAAGCTCACGACGCCGACGCCGATAAGAAGCGCCAGTCGCGCCCCATAGATGACCCGCGACAGAATGTCCCGGCCGAACTGGTCGGTGCCGAACCAATGGGCCGCGTTCGGAGGCAGTAGTCGGGAAATGGGTTCGATCTTGGAGGGGTCATACGGCGCAAGGATCGGCGCGAGGATCGCCGCCGCGGTCATACAGACAAGGATGCCGAGGCCGGCGGCGGCGACCGGCCGCCGAATGAACGGAACGAGGAATGAGCGGGTGGCGGCGATCACGACAGCTCCACGCGCGGATCGAGCAGCCGATAGGACAGGTCGACGAGGAGATTGACGGCGAGATACAGCACGACCGTCACTAGGATGATGCCCTGGATCACCGGATAGTCGCGCCGCAGAATCGATTGCACCACGAGTTGTCCGATGCCTGGAAGCGCGAAAACCGTCTCGGTGACGACCGCTTCCGATATCAAGGCCGCGAAGGTGAAGCCAAAGGCGGAGACGACCGCCAACAGCGCGTTGCGCAGAATGTGACGGAGAATGACCCGCATCGGCCTGATACCCTTGGCGCGGGCGGTGCGAATGTAATCTTCGCGGGCGACGTCGAGCATGCTGGCCCGCGTCAAGCGCAGGATAAGCGCCGCGTTCGGCGCCGCCAGCGCGAGGCTCGGCAGAAGCAGATAACGCAGGTTCGTCAGGCCGCCCTGTTCGAAGATCGATGGATAGCCCGAGCTTGGCAGCCAGCCGAGCCAGGCGGCGAAGATCAGGATCAGGTAAAGCCCGACCCAGAATGTCGGAATCGATGCAAGCAGCATCGCAACGCCGGACAGGCATTGATCGAGCCATGACCCGTGCCGCATCGCGGCGATCACGCCGACGGGCACGCCGATGAGCGTGATCCAGATCATGGTTATGCTGGCCAGGAGGATGCTGGTCTCGGCGCCATCGCGGATCACGCGGGTGACCGGAGCCTGAAAGAAGATCGACGTGCCGAGGTCGCCGCGCGCGACATTCGCCAGCCACTGGAAATATTGAAATACAATCGGTTGATCGAGGCCAAGTCTGGTCCGCAAGGCATCGACCTGGTCCGGCGTCGCCGAGTCGCCGAGCAGGACATAGAGCGGATCGCCGGGAATTGCATGAATAAAGAAGAAGATTATCACCGACGCGGCGGCGAGCGTGGCCACGGCGGCGGCGGTCCGATGCATCGCGTAGGAGCCCATTGCGCGCCGTGCTCCTGAACTATCGAAGAAAAATAAATTGGCGGGTCATTGCAACTTGCTCTTACAATGACCCGCCAGTGCCGCCGCTTCAAGAAGCGAAGTTAAAAGGACACGTTCCAGAAGTGCGGCCACAGCACCGTGGAATCGCCCATGCCTTTGAGCTTCTTCGAGGCGATATCGTAGGAATAGGCGTCGCCAACCTTGATCGCTGGGACCTGCTCGTAGATCAAAGCCTGCAACTCGGCCCAGATCTTGAGGCGCGCGTCCGGGTCTGCGGTTCCGGTGAAAGCAGACACGAGCTTGGCTCGCTCCGGCGTGTTCCACCAGCCGGGATAGGTCTCGTTCATGAAGGTCACGAGAATCGGGTCCGGGACGAAGCCGTGATGGGTGACGAAGATGTCCCACTGATCAGCCTGGCCGCGCATCTTCAGCAGGGTCGCCCAATCCACCACCATCATCTGCACGTTGATGCCGGCATCGGCAAGTTGCTTGGTGAAAACCGTGGCCTGGTCGAAATGGGCCTGATAGTTGGTCGAAACCAGCAGGCGGATAGGCTCGCCCTTGTAGCCGGCGTCCTTGGCCATCTGCTTGGCCTTGGCGGCGTCGCCGACATTGTA
Source organism: Pseudolabrys sp. (assembly GCA_029945495.1). Lineage (GTDB taxonomy): Bacteria > Pseudomonadota > Alphaproteobacteria > Rhizobiales > Xanthobacteraceae > Pseudolabrys. The sequence continues at coordinate 11,565 of JAQSCR010000462.1, forward strand.
GTTTTTAACGCCGGTTTCGGTGTGCCAGACATTGCCCTTCGGATAGATCGAGCCGTCCGCCGCCCACAGCGCCTTCGGGCCGAAGGACACGCTCAGGGCCTGCTCTTCCTTGAAGGCGGTCTGGATCGCGCGGCGCAGCGCGAAATTCTCCTTCAGGATGCCGCTTTTCGAGTTCATGAAGAACAGGCCGAACAGCGGCCCGCCGTTCCGATGGATGTTGATCGCCGGATTTGACTTGAGCGTGTCATAGAGGTCGCCGGAAATGAATTCGGCGTAATCGTAGTCGCCGGCCTGCACGCCGCTGACCCGCGTGCCCACATCGGGCACCGGGACAAAGCGAATGGTGTCGAAATTGGCGACGCGCGCCCCGGCGTAACCGTCGCCCGGACTGCCGAGCTTCGTATAGCCGTCGAAGCGGGTGAGCTCGACGTAGCGGTTGGGCCGCCATTCACCGAACTTGTAGGGGCCGGTGCCGATATAATCTTTCGGCTCGATCGGCTTGTTGCCGGCGGCGCTGACAATGGCGGCCGGATAGATCACCGGCCCGCCCTCCGGATAGGCCAGCAGGTTTTTCCAGGCGCCATTCGGCTCCGAAAGCACGAGGGTGATTTCGTATTTTCCCGTCGCCGTCAGCGACATCGCATTTTTCATCAACAATGAGCCGCGCGCGCCGAATTCACCCCAACGCTTGAGCGAGGCGACCACGTCCGCGGCGGTCATTTCCTGACCGTTGTGGAACTTCACGCCCTGGCGCAGCGAGATGATCAGCTTCTTGCCGCCGTCCTCGACCTTCTCGCCGGTCGCAAGCAAAGGCTGCGGCTTATATTTGGAATCGAAGGCATACAGCGTCTCGAACATGTGCTCGCCAATGGTGGCGACGATCGTCGCGGTGCTCATCTGGATGTCGAGACTTGGTGGTTCGCCAATTGTCGCATAGCGCAGGATGCCGGCTGCCATGCTCTGGGATGAGAGGCACAATCCGGTGGCGAGGACCGCAACGCAGCGCAGAAATTGCTTGAGCATGAATCCCTCCGTTGTCTTTGGGGCGGAATTAATCCTCCCTCATTCTTGTAAGTAAATTACATACTGTTTTTCGCCATTATCAAGCAATAAATGGGCATGCAGTGCAATATATTTGCGTTCTAGGCTGCATCGCGTTAGTTTATTACAAAGACGCGGCATTGATTCATCAGGCGAATTTGCGCCGTCTGGCGGTCGCGGCGCAGACCCGATAGTTATCGTCGATGGGCGGGAGCCGTTTTCCGACGTTGGTAGCGAGAATTCAAAGTGGCTGGCAGTCCCGA
>JAQSCR010000463.1:0-12193 GCA_029945495.1 Pseudolabrys sp.
GCGCGCCGCCGGTGCGCTGGCGGTTGGCTCGTGCGGCGCGTTCGGCGAGGCGTACGATTTCGCCAGCGTCGAAGAGGCCCGGCAAAGCGCGCTGGCCAAATGCCAGGGCGATGCCTGTCGCGTGGTGGCAACCTCGAAGCGCGGCTGCGCCGCCTTCGCCGTCGATTTCGGCAACCCGTGCGGCGCGCATGGCTGGGGCAAGGGTTCGCGCCTCGGCCGCAGCCAGAACGCCGCGCTGGAAGCCTGCTACAAGGGCGGCGGCAAGGAATGCGTCATCCGCACCTTCTACTGCGATGCCAAAGGCTGAGGCAGCCTGGGCTAAGGCGCGCTACCGAGCGACTTTCATCTAACTCGCTGATTTCGCTGGGGCTCGGGCAGCGCGCGGCGGCCCTTGCGGCCGCTCCCCGCATTCGCTATAAATGACTGACCGGTCAGTCATTGTCATGAAAAAAGCCGCGCCCCGCAAAGTCAGCAAACGCCCCGCCGCGAAAGTGGCGGCACCGGTGCGCCGGTTGGCGACCGGCGCCAAGTCGGCTGCCAAGGCCACCGCGAAGGCCGCTACCAAGGCCACCACCAAACCCGTTGCCAATTCCCGCGCAGAGCGTGGCGTGGCGCGGCGCGACGCGATCCTTGCCGCGGCGCTCGACGAATTTTCCGCGCGCGGCTTCGAGGCGACGAGGCTCGACGACGTCGCCAGGCGGGCGGGGATCGCCAAGGGCACGATCTATCTTTATTTCCGCGACAAGGACACTTTGTTCCAGGAACTGGTGCGCGCCATGCTGGCGCCGTTGATCGCCGGCATCGAGGCGATGGGCGCGACCGATTTGCCGATAGCGGTTTTGGCCGAGCGCTTCGTCGATCTGTTCGTACGCGAGATTTACGAGACCCGCCGCCAGGACGTCATCCGGCTGATGATCGCCGAAGGCCGGCGTTTCCCCAAGCTCGCCGAATTCTATTATCGCGAAGTGCTGTCGCCGATTTTCGACGCCATGCGCGGCCTGCTCAAGCGCGCCGCCGCGCGCGGCGAGGTGCCGGAGGCCTTGGTCGAGTTTCCGCAACTCGTTGCCGCGCCCGGTCTGGTCGCCATCATCTGGAACGGCCTGTTCGAACGATACGCGCCGCTCGACGTTCGCCGCATGTTGAAAACGCACATCGAACTGCTGTTTGCTCCGAGGAGAGCCGTATGAAATCGAAACGCGCAGCGCTGGCTTTGTTTGCGGTTCTGGCGCTGGCCGGCTGCGATCAGGTCAAGGACCGGCAGTTGCAGGGCTGGGTCGAGGCCGAGACCGTGTTCGTGTCGCCGGACGAGCAGGGCCGTGTCGAGACGTTGAAGGTTCGTCAGGGCGACAAAGTCGAGAAGGGCGATCTGTTGTTCACGCTCGATGACGATCTGCAGCAGGCCGACGTGGTGGTGAAACAATCGGCGCTGTCGTCGGCGCAGCTGAATTTCACCCGGGCCCAGGAATTGTTGAAGTCGGCCTCGGGTACGCAGAAGTCGCTCGACGACGCGCGCGCCAATCTCGAACAGGCGCAGGCCAATCTGGCCTGGTCGCAGACGCGGTTGGGGCGGCGGCGCGCGCATGCGCCGGCCGCGGGCTCGATCGAGGAAGTCTATTTCCGGCCCGGCGAGACAGCGCCGGTCGGTAGGCCGGTGATCGCGCTGTTGCCGCCGAGCAATCTTAAGGTGCGGTTCTACGCGCCGGAGACCGAACTGGCCACGATCAAGATCGGCCAGGCGGTCACCGTGAGTTGCGACGCCTGCGCTGGCGGGCTTAGCGCGAAAGTGAGCTTCATTGCGCGCAGCGCCGAATACACCCCTCCGGTAATTTACAGCCTCGAGGAGCGCGCCAAACTGGTTTACCTGATCGAGGCGCGGCCGGATGAGCCTTCGCGTTTCCGTGTCGGCCAGCCGGTCAGCGTCACGCTCGACAAAGGCGCGACGCCATGAGCGCGCTTGACGCGGCGCAAGGGGCGGGAAATGAGGCAGGCAACAAGGCTGGGGGCGACATCGTCATCGACGTCCAGCATCTGACCAAGAAGTTCGACGGCCGCGCGGTAGTGCGCGACCTGTCGATGCAGGTCAAGCGCGGCACGATCTACGGCTTTCTCGGGCCGAACGGCTCCGGCAAGACCACCACGATCCGCATGCTGTGCGGGCTGCTGACGCCGGACGAGGGCACTGGCACGTGTCTCGGCTACGACATTCGCACCGAGACCGACAAGATCAAAAAGCAAGTCGGCTACATGACGCAGCGCTTCAGTCTGTATCAGGACCTGTCGGTGCGCGAGAACCTGGAATTCATCGGCCGCATCTACGGCCTCGACAGGCCGAAGGCGGCGGCGCGCGCGGCGATCAAGCGACTCGGCCTGTCCGGCCGCGAGGAACAGATCGCCGGCGAATTGTCGGGCGGTTGGAAGCAGCGTCTGGCGTTAGGGGCCTGCACGCTGCCGTCGCCGCAACTGTTGCTGCTTGACGAGCCGACCGCCGGCGTCGATCCGAAGGCGCGGCGCGAATTCTGGAACGAGATCCACGCGCTCGCCGCCGATGGGCTCACCGTGCTGGTGTCGACCCATTACATGGACGAGGCCGAACGCTGCCACGAGATCGCGTACATTGCTTATGGCGAATTGCTGGTGCACGGCACGGTCGAGCACGTCATCGCCGCCTCGCACCTCACCACCTATGTGGTCAGCGCCGTCCATGGCAACGCCGCGCTCAACGCGCTGTCGCAGGAAATCACCGGCAAGCCCGGCGTCGACATGGTGGCGCCATTCGGCACCAGCCTGCATGTGTCGGGGCGCGACGCCGCCACGCTCGAAGCCGCGATTTCGTCCTATCGCACGCGCGGCGACCTCGACTGGAAAAAATCCGAGCCGTCGCTGGAGGATGTGTTCATCGATCTGATGAGCAAGGCGCAGGACAATTTCCAATGAGCCACATTATCCCGAGCGAAGCGCCGGCACGGAGCCGCGGCAACGGTTTCTGGCGCAAGACCTGGGCCGTGCTGATCAAGGAATTCATCCAACTCAAGCGCGACCGCGTGTCGTTCGTCATGATCATCATGATCCCGCTCATTCAACTGCTGTTGTTCGGCTACGCCATCAACACCACGCCGCGCAACCTGCCGACCGCGGTGCTGCTGCAGGAGCGCAGCGACGTCGGGCGCTCGATATTGGCGGCGCTCAACAACACCAGTTATTTCAAGGTGACAGCGCTGCCCACGACCGAAGCCGAACTCGACCGTCTGCTGGCGTCGGGCAAGGTACTGTTCGGCGTGGAAATCCCGGCCAATTTCGAGCGCTCGCTGCGGCGCGGCGAGAAGCCGTCAATGCTGGTCGTCGCCGACGCCACCGATCCGGTCGCATCCGGCTCCGCCTTGGGCGCGCTCAACCGCGTGGTGCAGACCGCGCTGGTGCATGACTATGCCATTCCGGATGCCGGCGCGGCGGCTTTTGAGATCCGTTCGCATGCGCGCTACAATCCGGCCGGCAAGACCGAACTCAACATCGTGCCGGGTCTGGTCGGCACAATTCTCACCATGACCATGCTGATTTTCACGGCGCTGTCGGTGACGCGCGAGATCGAGCGCGGCACCATGGAAAATCTTCTGGCCATGCCGATCACGCCGGTCGAGATCATGCTCGGCAAGATCTTTCCTTATGTCGTCGTCGGCTTCGTGCAGGCGGCGATGGTCATCGGCATCGGCGTCGTGCTGTTCCATGTGCCGGTGCTGGGCAATCTTTTCGTCCTTGCGTCTTTAAGTACGTTGTTCATCGCCACCAATCTGTCGATCGGCTACACCTTCTCGACCGTGGCGCAGAACCAGCTGCAGGCCATGCAGATGTCGATCATGTTCTTCCTGCCGAATATCCTATTGTCCGGATTCATGTTTCCGTTTGCCGGCATGCCGGTCTGGGCGCAATGGGTGGGTGAAATGTTGCCGTTGACGCATTATCTGCGCATCGTCCGTTCGATCATGCTCAAAGGCGCGTCGGTGTCGGACCTGCATTACGACGCGGCGGCGATGGCCGGGCTGATGCTGGTGGCGATGACGATCGCGGTGACGCGCTTCCGCCGCACGCTGGATTAGTTGGTGAGTTTCTGCGACAGGCCGAGCCGCACATAGGGGCTCGAATGCCCGTCGGAGTCGCGGGCAAAGCCGAGGGCTGCCGACCATTCTGTCGCATCGGTCTTCATGCTGGTGATGTGCAGGCCGACGCGGCGCTGCCGGTAGCCGTCGGAGCCGAAATATTGCGCCTCCGGTCCGATATAGACGCCGTCGGTGAACAGGTCTTCGGCGACGCGCCAGCCATAGGCGATGCGCGCCGCATGGCTGGTGGCAATCGACGATAGCGAGACGTCGCCTACGACCAGGCCGTCGCGCGTCGGCTCGTACCAGAGCTCGCCGGTCATGCGCAGGCCGAAGCTCGTGCCGGCCAGGCGATTGTCTGGATCGCCCGGCGACAATTTATGCCGCTGCCATTCGGGCCCGAAGAAGAATTTGAATTCGGCCTGGCCGCGCTTGATGCGAAAGCCGGGCAGGGCCTGGGCCGTCCATTCGGTGCCGATAACTTTTTCGCCACCGAGGCTGCCGGAAATATAACGATAGACACCGCCGCCGAGGAGCAGCTTGAGCATGAAGCCGTCTTCCTCGAAGCCGCCGGGCGCCGCCAGCAAGCCGCCATAGGCGAAGGCGCCATTGCGCCAGAGGTCGCGGCCGGAAAACAAAAGCGCGCGCGCTTCCTCGTCGTCGGCCCGACTGGGGCCGGCCGGCAGGCATACTCCGACAACAAGGAAGGCCGCGGCGATGGCGCTCGCCGCGCGTACGCGCCTTCGATCCATTGCGGGCCCCGCGCCCCAACACGGTCCGGCTTAGTCACACCCGGATTACCGATACAACTAAAGCGTGCTGTTCGGTTGTTGTCCATCGTAAAGCGAAACCCGGCCTAGGGCGGCCGGTCAGCTTTGCAACGACGCCTTGGCAAGGCGGCGCGGCGGACTGCCCAAAGTGCGATGGATCATCGCCGAGAAGGCGCTCGCACTGGCATAGCCGACCGCGCTCGCGGTCTCGGCGACCGAAGCGCCATCCGACAGCCGCGCCAGCCCGTCGATGGCGCGCAGGCGGGCGCGCCATTCGGCAAAGCCCAGTCCGGTCTCGTTGCGGAAGAGGCGGGCCAATGTGCGCCTGCTTGCCCCCGCTTTTTCTGCCCAACGGTCAAGATCATCGTCAAGGCTGGAATTGTCCAGCAGCGCCCGCGCCACGCGCAAGGCGCGCGGGTCGCGCGGCATCGGTACGTCCAGCCGGCGTTCCTGGAGGCGGCCGAGTTCGGTGAGGATCAGCCGCGCCACCGTGCCGCCGCGGCCGCTCTCGTCATAGTCGGTCGGTTCCTCGAGCAGCGCCAGAATGAGCTCGCGCAGAAGGCCGGAGATTTCGACCAGCACGGCTTGGCGGGGCAGGGGTTCGCACGAGGCCGGGTCGATATATAGGGTGCGCATCTCGATCTGGTGGCTGCGCATGGCGACGCTGTGCGGCAGCTGCGGCGGCAGCCACAGCGCACGGGCCGGCGGCACGATCCAGGCCGCCTGCGCGGTCTCGACCCGCATGACGCCGCTGACGGCATGCAGCAACTGGCCACGCCGGTGCATATGCAGTGGGATTTCCTCGCCGAGGCGCCAGGTCTTGGCCATGGCGGCGACTTGGCGCGGCGCATCGTCGTGGTGACCGCGGTATTCAGGTGTAGTATCCGGCATTTCGTATCCCGTGGCCCGTTTGCGACGAAAATCGGCCGAACATCGCCAAATGGCAAGCGGTATATTGATGCGGCCTGACCGATTCCGGGCCTGAAACCGGGGCGCCAAGCCCCATCGACTCAGCGAAAGACCAGCATGACTGCGCCCGCCCGACCGACCGCCACATCATCGACCGAAGCCGCGCGGCTGCGCGAGATTTCATTTCTCAATCTGGCGCACGGCCTCGATCATTTCGTGCTGCTGATCTACCCGACCGTCGTGATCGGGCTCGAACTGATCTTCAAGCGGCCGTACAGCGAACTGATCGCGCTTTCGAGCGCCGCCTTCATCTCCTTCGGCATTTTCTCGCTGCCGGCCGGCTGGCTCGCCGACCGCTGGAGCCGCCGCAACATGATGGCCGCATTCTATTTTGGCTGCGGCGTGTCACTGATCGCGATCGCTCTGGCGCCGAACCTGGTGATGCTGGCGATCGCCATGTTCATGCTCGGCGTGTTTGCCGCGATCTATCATCCGGTCGGCATGGCGATGCTCATTGAGGCGTCCGGCGCCAACGGCCGCACCTTGGCGTTCAATGGCGTGTGCGGCAATCTCGGCGTCTCGCTCGCCGCCGGCATCAGCGGCGCACTCGCCTACTGGATCAACTGGCGCGCGGCGTTCTTCGCGCCGGCTTTGGTGCTGCTCGCGTCCGGCGCGGTCTATGTCTGGCTGACGCCCGACGACCGCCACCACGCCAGGAAGCGGGTGTCCAAACCGGCGGTGCCGCTGACGGCGAAGATCATGGCCATGCTGTTTGGCCTGTTCCTGTTCATCGCGTTGACCGCCGGGCTGGTGTTCAACGTGTTGACCATCGCGTTGCCGAAGATCGTCGACGAGGGCATGACCAAGGACGTGTCGCTGGTGGCGATCGGCAGCATCGCCACGTTGGTGCTGGTGTGCGGCGCCATCGCACAACTCGCGGTCGGCCGGCTGGTCGAGCGCATCTCGGCGCCGAACCTGTTCGTCGCGGTCACCGCCTTCGGCTTTGCCGGCAATTTGTGGGCGACCTATGCCACCGGCATTCCGCTGATGATCGCGCTCGCTGTCGCGGTGGCGGCGATCTACGGCCAGGTGACGGTCAACGACATCATCCTGGCCCGCTACACGGCAGATGCCTGGCGCGGCCGGGTCTATGCGGTGCGTTACTTCACCTTGTTCATCAGCGCCGGCGTCGCCATCGCGATGATCTCGCTGCTGCACAAGAGCGGCGGCTTCGCTCTTGTGCTCGGCGCCAACGCGATCGTCGCGCTGGCCATGTTCATCGCGACGCTCGGCCTTGTCACGCTGATTTACGGCATCGAGGCCCGCCATGCCGCCGCGCAGCCGGCGGAATAATCAGCCGGCGGGGGCTTTGTCGTCCGTCTTGTCCCAGGCCAGCGTCGGCGCGTCGGTGCCGGCGACCGAATAGAGCGCCCCCGGCGCGTTGCGGGTCTTCTGGAACTGCTCAAGCGTTTCGCCGCGCATCGCCGCGTAGATGTGCAGGTTCGACACGCCGGTGACAGCGCCCAGTTTCTCGAGCATGAAAAAGCTGACGCCGTAGCGGATCATCGCCCGCCAGTCGCGGCTGCGGATCATGTCGCGTTCCGTGTCGCTAAGGTCGGCGGCGGCGAAGGCTTTCTCCTGATTGGCGAGGAAGGCGGCGCGCTTGGCGGGCTCGGTCAGCGCGTGCAGGAACGAATTGATGCGGAAGCCCTTGACGCTGCGCGCCAAGGTGAACGGATAGGTGCCGGTCAAGGCTTCGGCGCCGGCGAGTTGGTGGCCGATATGACGGCGATACTCGCTCTGAATGTCGGCCACGGGAGCGAAGGCCTTGGGCGCGATAGCCTGGTTCTCGTAGACCGCGGTGGCGATGCCGGTCATCGACGGCAGGTAATAGCTGCGATGCACGCGCTTGATATTGGCCGACAGCGCGCCGCGCATCACCAGCCACATGATGACCTCGGCGCCTTCCATGCCGCCGAGCCGGGCGTAATCGGCCTGCGTCATGCGGGCGAGCGTTTCCGGATCGTTCTCGATCAGATCGAGGAACTGCTCGTCCCAGGCGGTGTTGTTGAAGCCGGCGCGTTCGCCATGCACTTGGTGACTGAGCCCGCCGGTGGCGACGATGGCGACGCGCAGGTCTTCCGGATAGCTTTCGATCGCCTTGCGCAGCGACTGGCCGAGTTTGTAGCAGCGCATCGGCGAGGGGATCGGGAATTGCAGCACGCCGACCTGCAGCGGCACGATGGCGCCCGGCCATTGCGGCTGATGCGGCCACATCATCGACAGCGGCGAGAAGCAGCCGTGGTCGAGCGGTTTGCCCTGGAAGAACGACATGTCGAACTCGTCGGCCATCAGAGCCGCGCCGATATGGTGCGACAGGCCGGGGTGGCCGTTGACCGGCGGCAGATCGCGGCTGCCGCCGCCTTCGTCGGCGACCTTGTAGCTGTCGCCGACGCCGAGCGCGAAGGCGGAATAATGATCGAAGAAGAACGAGGTGACGTGGTCGTTGTAGATGACGAACAGCACGTCCGGCTTCTTGTCGGCGAGCCATTGCTGCACCGGCTTGAAATTGTCGAAAATCGGCTTCCAGACCGGATCGTTCTCCTTGTGGCGATCATAGGCAAAGCCGATGGTCGGCGTATGCGAGGCAGCGACCGCGCCGATGATTGTCGCCATGATACGATCTCCAGTCTTGAAGATTTAAAGCTTGATGCAGACGTTGGTCAGCTCGGTGTAGAAGGCGAGCGAGTGCACGCCGCCTTCGCGGCCGATGCCGGATTGCTTGGTGCCGCCGAACGGCGTGCGCAGGTCGCGCAGGAACCAGCTATTGACCCAGACGATGCCGGCTTCGATGCGGCCGGCGACGCGGTGGGCACGGGCAAGATTGGTGGTCCAGACCGACGCGGCCAGCCCATAGTCGAGGGCGTTGGCGCGGCTGACGACTTCGTCTTCGCTATCGAACGGCGCGATGTGACAGCACGGTCCAAAGATTTCCTCGGTTACGGTGACGGCTGAGTCGGGCAGGCCGGTCCAGATTGTCGGCTCGACCCAGGCGCCCTGCGCCAGCGCATCGGGCATTTTCGGCATGCCGCCGCCGGTGACGACGGTGGCGCCCTCAGCGACCGCCTTGGCGTAATACGACAGCACCTTGCCGCGGTGTTCCTGGCTGATCAGCGGACCCATCGTGGTGGCGGCGTCTTCCGGCGCGCCGATCTTTAATCGCTCGGTTCGTTGCTTCAGCGCAGCGACAAATTTTTCGAACAGCGGCCGTTCGACAAAGACGCGTTCGGTGCCCAGACAAACCTGGCCGCAATTGGCGAAGCATGAGCGCATGACGCCTTCGAGCGCGGCGTCCAGATCGCAATCGGCAAAGACGATCGCCGGATTTTTTCCCCCCATTTCCAGCGACACCGGGCGGGCGCCGTCGGCGGCGGCTTTCATGATCGCGGCGCCGGTGCGGGTTTCGCCGGTGAAGGTGATGGCGTTGACGCCCGGGTGGCGGGTGAGGAATTCGCCGGCCGAATTCGGACCGAAGCCGTGCACGACGTTATAGACGCCCTTCGGCACGCCGACCGTGTTCATGACCTCGCCGAGCAAGGTCGCGGTCTGCGGCGTTTCCTCCGACGGCTTGACCACCACGGTGTTGCCGCAGGCGAGTGCCGGCGCGACCTTCCAGGTCATCAGCAGCAGCGGCAGATTCCACGGACAGACGACGCCGACGACGCCGATCGGCCGGCGCAGCGCATAATTGATGGCGCCCGCGCCATCCGGCGTCGCCATCTCGAAGAATTCGGTCGAGGCATTCTTGATGGTGTCGGCGAACACCTTGAAGTTGGCAGCGCCGCGCGGAATGTCGAGATGGCGCGCCAGCGACAGCGGCTTGCCGGTGTCGGCGACCTCGGCGGCGAGGAATTCGTCGAAGCGGCGGTTGATCTCGTTGGCCACCGCATAAAGCATGTCGGCGCGGGCGGCGAGGGTGAGCTGACCCCACGGGCCGTGCAGCGCCGCGCGCGCGGCTTTGACCGCGGCGTCGACTTCCGGTTGGCCGGCTTCCGAAACGCGCGCGAGCAGGGCCCCGGTGACGGGCGAACTCTTGTCGAAGACACGGCCGCTTTGCGCCTCGACGAACTCGCCGGCGATGAAATGGCGGATTGTCCTGACAGTCGTGTCTGGCTGGCGCGTGACGTCGAGCATGTTTCCCCCATAACCGGCGCGGCGCGCCTGGTCCGGGAAGGATGGTTACTTGCGTAACCGACGGCCTTGATCTGGATCAACCCGCGCTCCGCTCACAGCAAGATCGGGATCAGGTCTTCGACCTTGACCCGGATGCGCTCTTTCACGGCGGCGACGATGCGGTCGCGATGGCAGGCGCGCGGATCGCGGCAGTAGCACAGCAGGGCGATGCGTCGGCCCGAGCCAATCAGGGCGAGCAACTCGTCGAGCGCGGCTTGGGCGTCTTTGTTCTTGAGGTGCTTCTCGTAGATGCGCCACAGCTTGGCGTGGTCGCCGGCGCGCGCCGCCTCGCGGCCCTCGGCCGGCGTGCCGAGTTTCTGCAGATGCAGATAGGGGATGCCTTGCTCGTCGAGTGAGGCGGCCAGCACTTTCTTGGAAAAGCCGGGACGGCGCGACGCCGCCACCGCGCGGATGTCGACCAGCAGATCGACCTTGGCGCGGGTCAGTTCGCGCAGGACGGCCGGCACGCTGGCCTGCTCATAGCCGACGGTGAACAGCGCCGGCGTTGTCTTCGGCGTCGGCTTTTTCTTCTTCATCGTCTTCGCCATTATTTCAGCCTCTCGATCAACGCCATGGCCGCGGCCGGGGCGCGCAGCTTGGCCTCGTGGATGAAATAAATGAACACGTCGCGCGGGGTCTTCGGCGCGCGCACCTTGTCGACGCGCGGCAGGTCGGCCGGTTCGCCGCCTTTCGTCCAAGTCTCCACGCGCTTGGCCCAGGCATCGAGCGCCTTCGGCGGATAGCCGGCTTTCAGTTTCTCGTCGCCTTTCTGCAGGCGGGCATAGACGAAGTCGGCAGTGATGTCGGCGATCTCGGTGTAGACGTCGTGCTCGGCATAGCAGATGGCGACGCTGTGCTTTCGCGCTAGCGCGACAAAGGCCGGTGTCTTAAACGTGTCGTTGCGCACCTCGACGACGTGGCGCAGTCGATGGCCGTCGAATTTATCCGGCAGCAGGTCGAGGAAGCCGGCGAAGTCCTTTTCGTCGAATTTCTTGTGCGGCGCGAATTGCCAAAGCAGCGGGCCGAGCTTCGGCCCCAGTTCGGTGATGCCTGATTCGAGAAAGCGTTTGATGGAGTCGCCGGCTTCCGCCAGCACGCGGCGATTCACCGCATAGCGCGGGCCTTTCAGCGCAAACACGAAATCGTCCGGAACTTCCGACGCCCATTTTCGATAGGTCTTCGGCGATTGCGTCGAATAGAACGTGCCATTGACCTCGATCGAGGTGAGATTTTGGCCAGCATATTCAAGCTCGCGCGCGTGCGGCAGCCCTTTCGGATAGAACACCCCGCGCCACGGCTCATAGGTCCAGCCGCCGACGCCACAGTAAGGTTTCGTTAAGGTTTTCGTCATGTTACGGTCACACTTACCGGCTATGTTAAATACAAGTGGTGAGGCGGTCTAACGATCCTTCACCCGACGGCCACGATGAGATTTTTGGCGACGGCGGATGTACCCGCGCCTTATCTCGTTTGTGGTCGTTTCCATTTCTGCGCCGGCTTTAAGTGCGTCGACTTTAAGCTTTGCGTCTTTCAAGAACCACCCGATTTCCGTCAGGCCGGCGCGGTTGCGCCCAGTTTCGCATTGGCGGCGCGCAGCGCGGCGTTTTCTTCTTCGAGCCCCTTGATGGTGTTAAACAGCCGCGCCGTCGACAATTGCAGAAAGTAGAAGCCGAAGGTCGGGTTCTGAAAATAAAGCTGCATGACGTGGTCGTAGGAGATCGCCAGAGTCTCGCCGCTCTCGATGCACTCGACCGTTGCGGTGCGGCTCTTGCCGGGCTCGAGGAGGCCGAGTTCTCCGATGACACTGCCGGCGCCCAGTTCGACATTCGGCTCGACCACGCGGTAGCGGCCGGAAATCAGGAAGTACAATTCGGTCGCCGCGTCGCCTTTGCGAAACATCACGGTGCCGGCGTCGAAATGTTTGCCGGTCGTGAACGGCTTCAGCCATTCCATCGACAGATCGCCGTTGGCGGCTTGGTTCACCTGTTTGATCAGGCGCTTCATCTGAAAGAAGCGCAGCGCGTTGATCGGCAGCAGGATGCAATTGAGGATCAATGTCGGGTAGACCATCGCCATGGTCGAATAGGTAATGAACAGGCAATTGGTGGTCATGGCGACGAGCCGCAACGGGATCATCGTCTTCATCAGATAACCGACGATGTTCGTAATCACCGCGGCGGCCGCGATGAT
>JAQSCR010000463.1:12203-12802 GCA_029945495.1 Pseudolabrys sp.
GTCGAACGAAGTGGGCCAGTGCATGATTTTTCTTCTGAGGGCGGGGCGGGGACGGGCGCCTCAAGCTACCTAAAGAGAAAGGCCCGGGGTATCTCCCGGGCCTTCTTTATTTTTGCAGTGAGCGAGGCCTGGACTAGAAGTCCATCCCGCCCATGCCGCCGGGCATTCCGCCGCCCATGCCGCCGCCGCCGGCGGCACCCTTCTTGGCGGGCGTTTCGGCAACCATCGCCTCGGTGGTGATCAGGAGCCCGGCGATCGACGCCGCGTTCTGGATCGCCGCACGCACGACCTTGGTCGGGTCGATGATGCCCTTCGAGACCAGGTTGCCGTATTCGGCGGCCTGGGCGTCGAAGCCGTAGTTGTACTGATCCTTCTCGAGGATCTTGCCGACGATGACCGAACCGTCTTCACCGGCGTTCGACGCGATCTGACGCGCCGGAGCCTGGATCGCCCGGCGGACGATTTCGACGCCGACCTTCTGGTCGTCATTCGCGGTCTTGATCTTCTTCAGGGCTTCGGTGGCGCGCAGCAGCGCGACGCCGCCGCCCGGCAGAATGCCTTCCTCAACCGCGGCGCGGGTGGCGTGCATCGCGTCGTCG
>JAQSCR010000464.1:0-10158 GCA_029945495.1 Pseudolabrys sp.
CGCCGCCAGCGACCGCCACTAACGCCATCGCCACATAGGCCATCTGGCCGAACGCGCCATAGAGCACGCCCGACAGCATCATCGCGCCCGCCATCGCCACGCCGATGGCGACCGCGAGATAGCCTTGCGCCCGCGCCGCCTGGCCTTGCGGCGCATGGCGCGCCACGAACATCAGCGCACCGAGATGGGTGGCGCCGAAAGTCAGCGCGTGCAGCAACTGCAGCAGCGGCAGCAGCAGCGCCGGCGGATCGAGCGCCATCGCGCCCCAGCGCACCAAGCCACCGAAGGCGCCGATCATCAGCATCACGCTCGGCTGGAAAAACGAGGGCAGCCGCGGCGACAGCGCAAACAGCACGATCTCGGCAACCACGCCGATGCCCCACAGCGTCGCAATCGCCGTGCCGTCGAGGCCGGCGACACGCCATTCCACCGCCGAGAAGCCATAGAACACGGCGTGGCTCGCCTGAATGAAGCTCGCCGCCGCCACCACGGCGATGAAGGCTGGATCGCGCAGCACGTTCTTTCGCGCCGCCGCGCCGGCATCGACGCTTGGCACAGTCGTCGATAGCGGCGCCAGCGTCATCGACGCTACAGCGGCGGCAAGGCTCGCCAGCACGATCAGCCAGATCAGATGGCGGGCCGGCATCAGGTCGGCGGCAAAGCCGGCGGCGAAGGTGCCGAGGATGAAGGCGAACGAGCCCCACAGCCGCACCGGCCCATAGGCGCGGCCGCGCGCCGACAGCCCGCGCAGCGCGTAGGTCTCGGTCAGCGGCATCACCGGCGTCATCGCCAGCGAGGCCAGCGTGAAGGCCAGAAGGATGGCCAAAGGGCCATCCGATAGCCCAACCAGCCCGTAGCCGGCGACGCTCAGGATCGAGGTCAGCACGATGGCCGCCCGCACCGCGTCGTGGCGGTCGGCGACCTGTGTGATGATCGGCAACGCGACCACCCGGGCGACGATCGGCGCCGCCAGCACCAAGCCGATCATGCCGGGATCGAGCCCCTTGGCCTTCAGCCAGACCGGAAAGAACGGCAACTGGATGCCGCCCATGACGAAGAGGGCCGCATAAAGCCAGGCCAGACGCGTGGCGAAGCCTGCTTCGCGGGCCGACGCTTTCGGGTCAGGTGTTTGAGACAGAAACGACCGCATTCCGCCGGCAATCCCCGATACCGCTATTCGGAGCCTGCGGCGAACGCGCGGCTGGCCGAATCATGCCGCTTGATTGATAAACTGCCCGACGGGGAATGCACATGGCGCTCGCATATGGCCAATGAGACTTCCGCGCTGCGCGGAGAGCCGCAGCAGACCCATGCGGCTGAGAGTCCCGCCGAGGACGACTACCTGTCGTTCAGCGCAGCTTTGGGCGCCAGCGAGCGCGGCCGCGCCTTCCTGCAGGAATATGCCAGGCGCAACCGGCATGCCGACACCGCCGTGGTGCTGGCCGCGCTCGACCGGCTCGAGTCCGTGGCGCGCAGCCAGAAGGCGGCGCCGGAAGCCGAGCGCATCCGCCAGGATCTGCGCGCGCTGCTCGATACCATCCAGTCCGCCCGGCCGCAGATCGACCAGACGCCGGGCGCCATCAAGGCGGCGACCTTGTCGGCCTTGATCGAGTTCGTGCAGGCGCGCATCGAGGCGCTGGTCGCGCCGGCCGCCGCGGCGGGCCTCCACGGCTTTCTGTCGCCGGTGCCGGAACCCGAACAGCCGGAATTGCCGATCCCACGGCCGGGCGCGAGCGCGCAACGCGGCATCGCATTGGTGCATGCGATCAGCCAACCGGCCGACAGCGAGCCGGCGGCAGCGCGCGTTGCGCCCGACCCGTTCGTGCTGTCGCTCGATCCGCGTGTCGGCCCGGTGTTCGGCCAGCAAGCCGGCATCGTTCCGCCGCCGCCGCGTTCGCCCAACGTCATCCCGGAAATCGATTTCATCGACTCGTTGTTCGACCAGATCGACGCCAAAGCCACGCGCCAGGCGGCGGCTGATGAAGTCGCCGCGGCGCTGGCGCCGCCGGTGGCGGCAGCCGCAGCACTACCCGAGACTGCGCTGGCCCCGCCGCCGTCGGCCACCGTCCTGCCGCCGGTCGATATGCCGTCGATCGAAATGGCAGCGCGGATCGCGACAGCGCCGGCCGAAGCAACCGCCGACGCCGGCGAGACCGCGCAAGCCGTCGCCTTCGGCGAATTGATCGACCGGACCGAAAGCGTTGCTGACACTGAAGCTAACGCCGCGACAATTGCCCGCGCCGACGCGCTGGTGCGGGCGACGAACGCCACCGCCGACGCCATCGACAACATCGTCGCCGCCGCAGCGGAGGCGATGGCGGAAGCAGCCCTCGCCGAAGCGGCCGCCGCCGCAGCAGCGGTCATTGCCGAGCCGTCGATTGCGGAGATTGCCTTCGGCGAAGCGGGGCCGGCTGAGACCGGCCCGGTCGAGGCAGGCTTGCCGGAGGTCGGCTTCGTCGAAGCAGGATTGGCCGACGCCACGGTGGCCGCAGCCGAATTGGCCGATGTTGCAAGGGCTGAAGCCGAAGCCAGCATCGCGCCGGCAATCGGCGATGTGGCGCCGGTCGCGCCTGTGGCCGTCGCCGATCCCGCGCAGCATGTCTGGAACAATGCGCTGGCGGCAATCATGGCGCTGAGCGAAGAAGAACGGCTGGCGCTGTTTACCTAAGCGGCGGCGAGCGCGCCGCGGTTTCTAGCTGGCGATCAATTTCGCAAACATGTCGACGTCGACATTGCCGCCGGACAGGATGGCGACCACGACCTTGCCGCGGATATCGCAAACGCTGTCTAGTTTGCCGGCGAGCAGCGCCGCAAGACCGATAGCCCCGCCCGGCTCGACCACCAGCTTCAATTCCTCGAAAGCGTAACGCACCGCGCGCGCCACATCGGCGTCGCTGGCGGTGACGCCCTGCCCCATCAAGGCTTGCGTGATCGGGAAGGTCCATTCGCCCGGCGTGTTGCTCATCAACGCGTCGCAGATCGAGCCGCTCAGCTTCGTATTGGCTTCGCGATGGCCGCTCTTGAACGAGCGCAGCGTATCGTCGAAATCCTCCGGCTCGGCCGTGAACATCCGAGCTTCCGGCACGCGCGACTTGATGCCGAGCGAAATACCGGCGGCCAGGCCGCCACCGGAGACGCCGACGACAACGACGTCCGGCTTGAGGCCGAGCCTGGCCAAATCCTCGACGATCTCGGTACCGATGGTGCCCTGGCCGGCAATGATCAAAGGATCGTCGAAAGGCGGCACCAGAGTGGCGCCGCGCTCTTTGACGATTTTGTCGGCGATCGCGACGCGGTCCTCGCCGCCGTCGCGGTCGTAGAGCACGACTTCGGCGCCGAGCGCGAGGGTGCGCTCGCGCTTGGCCTTGGGCGCGTCGGACGGCATGACGATGGTCGCCGGCATGCCCAGCAACTTTGCCGCCGCCGCCACGCCTTGCGCGTGGTTGCCGGACGAATAAGCCACCACGCCGGCGGCGCGCCGCTCCGGCGGGATCGACGACACCTTGTTATAGGCGCCGCGGAACTTGAACGAGCCGGTGCGCTGCAGGATCTCGGCCTTGAGGAACACCCGCGCGCCGAGCCGCTCGTCCAGCACCGGCGCGTTGATCAATGGCGTGCGCACCGCCACGCCAGAAAGACGTTTGGCCGCGGCCTCGATATCGGCGGCGGTCGGCAGCAGGTTCTTGTCGACGATGCCCATGCCGTAAGCGTAGCGCCGGTTACGCGGCCCCCGCAAGGGCTCGGCCCGCGTAACCGCTAGGCCGCGGCCTTGTTCCGTGCGCGTTGGCGCGCATTGAGGAAGAGTGTCCGCAATCTCTCTTTGCGGCTTCGTTTTTCTCGCCAGACGCGGGCGCCTTCGGTGACGTGTTCGAGAAACGTCCGCGCGCAGGCTTGCCAAGTCAGCCTTTCGGCAAAATCGCGACACGCCGCACGATCGAGTTCCAGCGCGCCGAGGCAAGCCAGCCGCAGGTCTTCATCGAGGACGCCGACCGGCGCATGACCAATGACATCGCGCGGCGCCGCGGCCGGGAACGCCGCCACCGGCACGCCGCTCGCCAAGGCTTCCAGCAGCACCAGGCCGAAGGTGTCGGTGCGGCTCGGGAACACGAACACGTCGGCGGAAGCGTAGATTTCCGCCAGTTCATCGCCCTGCTTCGAGCCAACAAAGACCGCGTCGGGATAGGTCCTGGCCAATTGAGTGCGCGCCGGGCCGTCGCCGACGATCAGCTTGGTGCCGGGCAGATCGAGCTTGAGGAACTCTTCGAGATTCTTTTCCACCGCGACGCGGCCGACGGCGACAAAGATCGGGCGCGGCAAAGCGCGGCCATCGATCAATTCCTTGCGGCGATCGGGCCGGAACAATTGCGCATCGACGCCGCGCGACCACAGCTTCACATTGTTGAAACCGCGGTCGATCAGTTCCTGCTGCAAGGTCGGCGTCGCCGCCAAAACGCCGGCGCTCGACGCGTGAAAGCCGCGCAGCCAAGCCCAGGTGGCATCCGTCGTCCAGCGTTGCGGCAATGGCAGGCGTTCGGCCAGATAATCCGGGAAGCGCGTATGAAAGCTGGTGGTGAACGGCATCTCGCGCTTGATGCAGACGCGGCGCACCGCGTGGCCGATCGGCCCTTCGGTCGCGATATGCACGCAATCGGCGCGGCTGCGGTCGAGCCGCCGCTCGATCTCGCCGGGGCCGGTCAAAGCCAGCCGGATTTCCGAATAGCCAGGCATCGGCAAGGTCCAGAAGCCGGCCGGGCTGAGGAATTCCAGATCGGTGCCGAGCGCGCTCGCCTCATGCGCCACCTGCCCGAGCGTGCGCACGACGCCGTTGACCTGCGGGTGCCAGGCGTCGGTCGCGACCAATATCTTCATGCGGCGCGTGACGCTGCGAGTGCAGGGACCGGCACGACCTCGTCACCGGACCGGGTCCAAGTGACGATTTCGAAGGTACCGTCCATGTTCTCGGCGGCGGCGGTGCAGCTTTCGACCCAGTCGCCGCAATTGATGTAGCGGAGGCCGAAATCGTCATGCAGCGCGGCGGTGTGGATGTGACCGCAGATCACGCCATCGACCTGATGATGCTTCGCCTCGGTGGCCAGCGCCTTCTCGAAAGCGCCGATGAAATTGACCGCGTTTTTCACCTTCATCTTCGCCCATTTCGACAGCGACCAATAGGGCCGTCCAAAGACGCGCAGCAGCAGATTGAAAATCCGGCTCATCGAGATCGCAAAGTCGTAGGCCTTGTCGCCCAGCAGCGCCAGCCAGCGCGCCTGCGTCACGATCAGATCGAACATGTCGCCGTGCACGACCAGATAGCGCTTGCCGTCGGCGGCTTCATGGATGGTGTTCTCCACCACCTCGATGCCGCCGAAATGCGTGCCGTAATAGTTGCGCAGGAACTCGTCGTGGTTGCCGGGAATGTAGATCAGTCGCGCGCCCTTGCGCGCCTGCCGCAGCAATTTCTGCACCACGTCGTTATGCGCCTGCGGCCAGTACCACGACGAGCGCAGCGCCCAGCCGTCGACAATGTCGCCGACCAGATAGATCGTGTCGGCTTCGTGATGGCGCAGGAAATCGAGCAGTTTGTCGGCCTGGCAGCCGCGCGTTCCCAGATGCACGTCGGAAATGAAAAGCGCGCGAAATCGTCGCGTGGCGTTTTCCGTCACGGCGCACCCTTCTCCAGTTCATTCTTCATGTCGCATGCCATTAGCAGCCTCCGATGACAGGTTCATGACAACGATATTAACCAAGCGGCCGCGCCTCTTACGCCGCCACGCTTTGCGCGACGGCGCGACGAAACCGCACCAAGGTGTAGACGCCGAACGGCTTGACCTTGCGCCGCTCGATCAGCTCGGCGCCGCCATGCGCGTGCGCCCAGTCCTGCAATCGCTGAAACGGAAACTCCGGCCGCAGACCGAGCTTGCGCGCCCGCTCCGCCAGCAGCCGCTCGACCGCCGCGGCCAGTCCGCGCTCCGAGTAGAGATGATTGACCAGGATGATCTGGCCGCCCGGACGCAGCACCCGCGCGCATTCCGACAGAACCTTTTCCGGATTGTCGACCAGCGTGATGACGAACTGCCCGACCACGCAATCGAACGACGCATCGGGATACTCGAGCGCACCGGCATCCATCACCCGCAGTTCCTTGACGTAAGGATAGCGCCCGCTGTTGAGGCGCTCGCGCGCCCGCGCGATCATCGGCTCGGAAATATCGATGCCGCAAATCTCGGTCGAGGCATCGTAGTCGTCGAACGACAGGCCGGTGCCGACGCCGATTTCCAGGATGCGCCCGCCGACGCCGCGCGCGGCCAATTTTGCAGCTTTGGCGGCGGCGCGCCGGCCGTTGAGGAACACCGGTCCGCACAGCACGTCATAGACCGGCGCCCAGCGGGCATAGGCCTTCGTCATCACGTCTTTGGCTGGATCGCGCTGCATGTTTGCCCCTCTCGAATCGAAACACCGGCTTCGCCTGCGGAGGTAACAAGCGACTGCGACAGGCAGGCGACACTCGTCCGCGTTCCGGCATGGCGGAGAACGGAAATGGCGCCCTTGACGCGCGCGTACGCCGCCCTAACACTCCAGTCACAAAAGTATTTTAATTGAGCCAGCGAGGACGCCCCATGGATCTTGGAATAGCCGGCCGCAAGGCCATCGTTTGCGCGTCGAGCCGCGGGCTTGGCAAAGCCTGCGCCCGCGCCCTCGCAGAAGCCGGCTGCGAAGTCGTCATCAACGGCCGCGATGCCAAGGCGCTCAATGCCACCGCCGCGGAACTCGCCAGCCTTACCGGCGCCAAGATCATCGCGGTCGCGGCCGACGTCGCCACGCCTGAAGGCCAGAAGGCGCTGTTTGCCGCCTGCCCGCAGCCCGACATTCTGGTCAACAATAATGCCGGCCCGCCGTTGCGCGATTTCCGCGAACTGTCGCGGCAGATGATGCTGGAAGGCGTCACCGCCAACATGGTGGTGGCGATCGAACTGATCCAGAAGGCGATCGAGCCGATGCTGCACCGCAAGTTCGGCCGCATCGTCAACATCACCTCGGGCGCGGTGAAGGCGCCGCTCGCCGGCCTCGATCTGTCGTCGGGCGCGCGCGCTGGCCTCACCGCTTTCGTCGCCGGCGTGGCGCGCACGGTCGCCGACAAGAACGTCACCATCAACTCGATCCTGCCCGGCGCCTTCGACACCGACCGGCTGCGCGGCGTCTTGTCCAAGGCGGCGGAGAAGACCGGCAAAAGCGTCACGCAAATCGCCGCCGACCGCATCGGCACCATTCCGGCCCGGCGCTTCGGCGATCCGGCCGAGTTCGGCGCGGCCTGCGCGTTCCTGTGCTCGGCGCAGGCCGGTTACATCACCGGGCAAAATCTGCTGATCGACGGCGGCGTTTTCCCTGGCGCGTTCTAGGTCATTCCGCTTCACGCAACAAAAAAGGCCGGCGTCACCGCCGGCCTTTTCGTTTGATCTAGTCGCGCGCTTATTTGGCGTAGGCCTGCTTCACCACCACCGGATCGGCGTCCCACTGATAACGGGCTGAAATCGAGATGATATTGATCGTCGACTTAACCGAGCCAAGATATGCGGCCCCTAGGCCGGAGGACCATGGGTTGCTCGCGCACCCCACAGCAGCGCCCAAGCAAAGCGACGCAGTCTTTACATCGATGAATGAATAACCGAGATCGAACGTCATGCCTTTGATGGCCGCCGGCTTGTAGCTGGCGCCAACCGAATACCACATGCGGTCATTGTCCGGAATGCGAATGGTGCGCACATCATCACTGATCGGGGTTCGTTCAAAGGCGATACCGGCGCGCACCGTCCATGCCGAGTCGAGCTTGTATTCGCCGCCGAGAGAATAGTACCAGCCGTCGCGGTAGTTGAACGGAAATGCGAGTGCGGCGCCACCAACAGTGGCCGCGGCGCCGTTCCCCTGCCACACAGGAACCCTGCCGATGCGGCTCCAGCCCGACCACTCGATGCCAGCCAGCAAGGTGAAACGATCGCCGATGCCCTGGCGCAATCCGACGGTAACCATGTCGGGCAGCGGAAGCGTAAGATTGACAGAGCCCGGCGTGGAAAACGGCGTCGTATTCGTCACCAAGTTGCCGTTGACTTTCTGGTCGATCGCAGAGCGATAGCCGATGCCGATTGTCGTTTTAGGCAGCGGCGTCAAGGTCACACCGGCTGTCCAACCGAAGCCCCAGCCGGCGCCGTTAAGTGAGCCGATGCTTGGCGCGGCTCCGAGGTAGATGTCATAGGATGCCTTCAGGTATTGGGCTTGAAGCCCGACAGCGACGCTGATCATGTCGTTGATCTTGTAGGCAACCGTCGGCGCAAAATTGTAGGTTTCAACCTTGGCGCTATTACCGCTAGCACCGCTGGAAGCGGCATTGACTTGCGGGAAGTGTACACCGAGACCAAACGGCGCATTCACCGACATGCCGACCCAAAGCTTCTCGTTGACTTGCCAGGACGAATAGCCGGCCGGTACCAGCGCATCCATACCCTGATTGCCCGGGGTTCCAAAAGTTGACGACGAGCCTGTGGCGGTCGTGATGGAGTTCGATGAATAAGGCATGATGCCGGTGATGACTTGCTCGACGGTCTTGCCATTGAATTGGGTGATGGTCGCCGGGTTCCAGAACATCGACGACAGCGCACCGCCGGCGGCGATACCGGCAAACGATGAGCCTTGTCCGTAAGCGCTCTGTTCGCGCAGGGCGAAGCCGCCGGCATTCGCCGCCGCGGCCGTCACCAGAAGAACACCAAGGCTCGTGCAACCGAGCAGAATTGATTTAATACGCCCCCGCAACATTTCCGTTCCCCCTTTTTGTACCCTTGGCGCGCCCTTGTGGAGACGGCGCGTCTGTTGGTCAGCATCGTGCCGAGTCTTTTCGCGGGTGGCAACGCAAGGCTGCATGCAGTTCACGGTTCCCGCAGGCAATCATGACAATTCTGGAATGTGTGGCATTCACGCCACAAGCCGGCGCAGCCGAGAACGAGCCTGGCCGGGCGCAAATACATGCAAATTATCAAGGGATTGCGATGTCGGCGGCCACCGAGTCCGGGCGTTGCCGCGTCAATCTGCAGTCATCTCAAGTGAATTAGGCCGCCGCGCCCCAGCCCGGCGTCACGCTGAGGATTTTGACGCTCAGGATTTTGGGTTGAGCAGGGCGCGGGCCGACAGTGCCTGCTTGAAATCGACCATGGCTTCGTCGATCGAGGCGCCGCTGTTGGCCTTCTCGAGCTTGCGCAGCAGGGTCTTGAGATTGCGGTCCTTGTCGCGGATCACCCAGCGCCGGGTGAAAATCTGCGCGTCATAGATCGAGGTGATGCGCACCGGCACGGCGACCGAGGGCAGGTTGGCGTCGAAGTGCTGAACATACGGTATTGTCATGCCATCATCCACGCAGGCCTGCGCCTGTCCAAGCTTTATGGGTTTCGCCGATCACCATGCGCGCTTTGAACCGGCGGCGATATAGCAGCTGTGGATACATCGATTGGTTTGGCCGATTAGTTTGGCCGCCCGGTTTGCGGGCGGGCCGCGCCGCCGGCCTCGCTTGTGGCGATGCGCTATAAGGCCTATACATGTGCTAATCGATATAAGTCGTTTTCGGCGCCAACCGGGCCGTCGTCGCAAGCGCCGATTTTCGTACTCAAATCGCACTTCGTGACCTAGCGACTATGCGAATAGGCGCTCTTCGCCAATTCCTGGCGCATGCTCGGGCGGACGACTATCCGCGGAAAGACGTTTGATGAACATCTTCATATTCAAGTCGGAAAGCAACCGCGAGCTGCGCGCCTTTTCCAGCGACAAAGGCGGCCTCAACCTGCCGGCCAAATTCCGGCCCTGGCATGCGGTCGGCGTGGTCAAGCCGGACGCCGCGCCGCCCAACAATCTCAGCCGCGATGTGATTGAAAAGGCGATCGCCGACAGCGGCTTTCAGCTGTACAAGCTCAAGGCCGAAAAGTAGCCGCGGTTCGCGCCCCCGCGCGCCTCGCACGGCCTGATTCCGGCAATTCTCAATACGGATGGGCGAGGACGACGCGCATGGGCCGTGACGCACGCATGGGGCGATGATGCGCGCTTTGCGCTCCGGGGCAGCACCTCCCTTTGCCCTTGCCCTTGCCCTTGCCCTTGCCCTTGCCCCCTGCCCCCCGGCCCTCG
>JAQSCR010000464.1:10168-12670 GCA_029945495.1 Pseudolabrys sp.
CTGCCGCTTCCATAAACGCCCAACACATCGCTCGAGGGAGACACTGTCATGAAGCTCGTCCGCTACGGCGCACCCGGCCGCGAAAAGCCCGGCATCATCGGAGAGGACGGCAAGATCCGCGACCTGTCCCGCATCGTGAAGGATATCGACGGCGAAATGTTCGCCTCGGGCGGCCTCGCCAAAATCAAAAAGGCCAATCTCAAGCGGATGAAGCCGGTCCCCGGCAAACCGCGCCTCGGCCCCTGCGTCGGCAAGGTCGGCAACTTCATCGCCATCGGCCTGAACTATTCGGACCACGCCGCGGAAGCCGGCATGCCGATCCCGAAAGAACCGATCATCTTCAACAAGGCGCCGACCTCGATCTGCGGGCCGAACGACGACACCATGATCCCGAAGGACTCGCTGAAGCTCGACTGGGAAGTCGAAATCGGCATCGTCATCGGCAAGCGCGCCCGGTATCTCACCAAGGAAAACACCAAGGCGGCGATCGCCGGCTATTTCGTGTCGAACGACGTGTCCGAGCGCAATTTCCAGATCGAGCGCTCCGGCGGCCAATGGAACAAGGGCAAGAGCTGCGAAACCTTCGGCCCGATCGGCCCGTGGCTCGTTACCAAGGACGAGATCAAGGATCCGCAGAATCTCGACATGTGGCTCGACGTCAATGGCGAGAAGCGCCAGCGCGGCAATACCAAGACGATGATTTTCAGCTGCGAACACATCGTCTGGTACTGCTCGCAGTTCTTCGTCATGAACCCGGGCGACATCATCATCACCGGCACGCCGCCGGGTGTTGGGCTCGGCATGAAGCCGACCCCGCAGTTCCTCAAAGCCGGCGACGTCGTCACGCTCGGCATCGACAAGCTCGGCGAACAGCGCCAGAAGGTCGTGCCGTTCAAATAAAGCCGCCTGAAGCGCGCGACGCACCCAACAAAAAGCCCCGGGCAAACGCGCCCGGGGCTTTCGTTTTTTAAAAACGGCTTCGCTTAGAAGCGGTAGTTCAGGCCGGCGCGGACGAGGTTTTCCTTGAAGGTCACATCGGTGCCAGTGACACCGCAGCCCGAGCAGTTGGACGTGCCGAGGTCGACATAGAGATATTCGGCCTTGACGGTCCAGTTGGCCAGCAGGGCGTATTCGACGCCGGCGCCGAGGGTGTAGCCGAGACGGTTCTTCGATTCGACGCTGCCGACAGCCGGGGTCATCTTGACCTGACCGTAAGCGCCGCCACCCGTGATGTACGGCAGCCAACGATCCCAGCCAGCGTAGCCGAGACGGCCGCGCGCGGTGGCAAGCCAGCTGTTCTTGGTTTCGCAACCGACGCCGCCGCAAGCGAGGCCGGTACCGACAGCCGAGCCCTTGACCCAGCTGTAATCGATATCACCTTCGATGCCCCAGACCCACGAACCAGTCTGCAGGTTGTAGCCGAGCGTGACGCCGGCGAGCGGGCCCTTCGGGCTCGTCGAACCGGTGCCGCCCGGACCCGACCAATCGGACTTGCCGAAACCGTAGCCGGCGTTGATACCGGCGTAGAAGCCGGTCCAGTTGTAGCCCGGCACGCTGTAGATTGGTGCCTTGTAGGAAGGACGCGGCAGGTCGGCCGCGAACGATGGCGCTGCCATCGCTGCGACGAACAGGCCGACGTACATCGTCATCGGAAGACGCTTCATTGGGTAGACTCCATGGGTTTGACCGAATTTTCTTACGCAGAACGCGCATCGAACGACGTGAAACTTTGCGAACGGAAATTCATCAAATGAACATCGTCCGGCTGCGCCCATGCCGACCGGCATGAACCCGTATGGTTACCAAAGCCTAAGTTGGTTAATGGCCAGTTAACCAAGGAAACCGGGGTTTTTGGCGGGTCACGTGGCATTTAGCCCTGCAAATGCTGGGGTAAATGCCCCTCGCCTCCGAGCGTTTGGCGCCGGTAGCACAGGCCGGTCCGCGGGAATAAGCGAGGGCGTTGCAAACGGGCAACAGTGGTGGGGTCGGCGGCGGGCTTCTTCTTTTTCCTCGCCCCGTTCTTACGGGGAGAGGGTGGCGAAGCGCCGATGGGCGCGAGCCGGGTGAGGGGCGCGTTTGCCGCGACCTCAGCGCCGGCCCCTCACCGACCCTCGCTTCCGCTCGGGCAACCTCTCCCCGCATTGCGGGGAGAGGGAAGAAAGAGAAGCCCAGACGTGATTCATCGCCCGTGTTCTTTGTGAAGGCGCCGGGCACGCCCCTATTCCCACTTCGCTTCCCAACTTCGCCCCTAAACGAGGGCGCGCGGAACGCCGGGGCCCAAACAGCCCCGCAGCTCTGTGCACGATGTAATTTTTTAGTGCACAGACGTAGTCACCACGGAATTGCCGGATCCCCGGCGTCCCGCGCGCGGTGTTTATAGGTTTGCTCCGCTTGGCCCCCGGTGGACTGACCTTTTCAGGCTCCCTCTTGCTTTAGGGTGAGCCTATCCACCGCTGCGGGGCTTTCATGACGTGGCGGGGAAGCTTCCCCCTTCGGCTCCTC
>JAQSCR010000465.1 GCA_029945495.1 Pseudolabrys sp.
ATCGAATTGCCGAACAACCGCGTCGACCTAGTCTTCGAGATCAAGGAAGGCGACAAGACCGGCATCAAGGAAATCAAGTTCAACGGCGCCAAGGCATTTTCCTACGGCCGGTTGAAGGAAGTCATCAAGACCTCGGTCAGCAATTGGCTCAGCTTCCTGCAGACCACCGACATCTACGATCCGGATCGCGTTGAAGCCGACCGAGATCTGTTGCGCCGGTTCTATCTCAAGCACGGCTATGCCGACGTGCGCATCGTCTCGGCGGTCGGTGAATACGATTCCGCCAAGAAGGGCTTCATCGTCACCTTCAACATCGACGAAGGCAATCAGTACCACGTCGGTACCGTGGACGTCGTATCGAACGTGAAGTCGATCGATCCGGTCACGTTGCGCAACACCATCAAGGTGAGCTCCGGCAGCGTTTATAACGCCGACCTGCTCGAAAAGAGCGTTGAGGCGATGACGATCGAAGCCGCCAAGCGCGGCTACGCTTTTGCCAATGTGCGGCCGCGCGGCGACCGCAATCCCGAAACCCGCAAGATCAATCTGGTGTTCGTGGTAGACGAAGGCGCGCGCGCCTATATCGAGCGCATCAATATTCGCGGCAACGTCCGCACGCGCGACTATGTCATCCGCCGCGAGTTCGACCTCAGCGAGGGCGATGCCTATAACCGCGCGCTGATCGATCGCGCCGAGCGCCGGCTGAAGAACCTCGACTTCTTCAAGGAAGTTAAGATCACCAACGAGCCTGGCTCGGCGCCGGACCGCGTCGTCGTCAATGTCGATCTGGAAGAGAAGCCGACCGGCGAATTCTCGATCGCGGGCGGCTACTCGACCTCGGACGGCTTCATTGCCGAAGCCAGTGTCGCTGACCGCAACCTGATGGGCCGCGGCCAATACGCCAAGGCGTCGGTGACGTACGGTCAGCGCACCCGCGGTTTCGAATTGTCGTTCGTCGAGCCTTATCTGCTCGGCTATCGCATGGCCGGCGGCGTCGATCTGTTCGCCAAGCAGAACTTGTCGTCGTCAACGACGTCCTACGGTACCACGACGATCGGCGGAAATTTGCGCCTCGGCTTCGCCCTGACCGAAGAACTGTCGGTGCAGCCGCACTACTCGCTCTATCGGCAAGAGATTTCACTGGACAAGTACTATAATTGTTATCCGGCGGTGTCGGGCGTCTGTCAGCCGGCCTCGCTGCCGATCCGCAAGGAACTGGCCAACGGGCCGGTCACGGTGTCGTTGCTCGGCTATACGACGAACTACAACACGCTCGACAACAGCAAGAACCCGACCAGCGGTTTGATCGCTACGCTCACTCAGGATGTCGCCGGCCTCGGCGGTGACGTGAACTTCATCCGCACGACCGCGGAATTGCGCAACTACTACGAAGTGCTGCCCGATGTGGTCGGCGTCTTCAAGCTGCAGGGCGGTAACATCGCCGGCTGGGGCAGCAAGGATCTGCGCATGCTGGATCATTTCCAGATGGGCCCGAATCTGGTTCGCGGCTTTGCGTCTGGCGGCATCGGTCCGCGCGACCTGACGCTTGGAACCACCAATGACGCGCTCGGCGGCACCATGTACTGGGGCAGCAGCGTCGAATTCCAGACGCCGCTCTATTTCCTGCCGAAGGAAGTCGGCATCAAGTTCGCGACCTTCGCAGACGCCGGTTCGGTCTGGGCGTACAAGGGGCCGACATCTTGGCCTGTGTCGCAAGGTGGTACCGGCGAAACGCTCGACGTCGGTCTTGGCGACGCCAGCATGATCCGCGCGTCGATCGGCGCCGGTCTGATCTGGGATTCGCCGCTGGGACCGCTGCGCTTCGATCTCGCCTATCCGCTCAAGAAATACTGTGCGGTACCGGCGGCCGGCGGCGCCGAAGTGTGTGATAAGACTCAGATATTCCGGTTCGGCGGCGGCACGAAGTTTTGATCGTCGCTGCGTTCGGCGGAGCGACGCTTGCGGGATGAGCGAGCCGGTATTTCTACGCGACACGCGCGGTCTCTCGCTTGATGAGATCGTCGCCCTGACTGGCGCCGCCACGCCGGAAGGGCCGGCGCGCGCGCGTCATATTGTCAACGTCGCGCCGCTCGACCGCGCCTCGCCGACGGATATCGCCTTTTTCGATTCCAAGCGCTTCATCGCCGCCGCCGCGGCGACCCATGCCGGCGTGTGCCTGACCAGCGCGGCGCTGGCCAAGGAACTGCCGTCGCGGGTGACGGCGCTGGTCGTGCGCGAACCGTTCCGCGCCTTCGTCAACGTGGCGCGCACGCTGTTCCCCCAATCGCTCCGGCCGTCATCGCTGGCGCAGCCGGGGAGCGTGGCCGGCGCCCATATCGATGCGAGCGCGCGGCTGGAAAGCGGCGTCACGGTCGAGCCGGGCGCCGTGATCGGGCCGCGCACCGAGATCGGCAGCGGCACGATCATCGGCGCGACTTGCGTGATCGGCACCGATGTGCGGATCGGCCGCGATTGTTCGATCGGGGCCGGCGCCGTTCTTACCAATACGCTGGTCGGCGATCGCGTCATCATCCATCCCGGCTGCAAGGTCGGACAGGACGGCTTCGGCTTCGTGATGAGCGGCAGCGGCCATCTCAAGGTGCCGCAGGTCGGCCGCGTGATTATCCAGGACGACGTCGAGATCGGCGCCGGCACGGCCATCGACCGCGGCGGCATTCGCGACACCGTCATCGGCGAGGGGACCAAAATCGACAACCTGGTCCAGATCGGCCACAATGTCAGCATCGGCCGGCATTGCATCGTTGTGGCCCATACCGGCATTTCCGGCAGCTCGACGCTCGAGGATTTCGTCGTTCTCGGCGCGCGCGTCGGTGTCAATAACGACGTCACGGTCGGCGAAGGTGCGCAGATCGCGGCGACCAGCAATGTGAACGGTGACGTTCCCCCCGGCGCGCGGTGGGGCGGAACGCCAGCCAAACCGGTCAAGCAGTGGTTCCGCGAGGTCATGGCCGTTGAGCGGCTCGCGCGCGCAAAGGACGGCACCGCATCCGCGGCCGATGAATGAGAAACTTGCCCCATGGATGACGTTGTCAAAAAACTGGAAGCCGCCGATATCGGCGTCGTGATGCAGATGCTGCCGCATCGCTATCCGTTTCTCCTCGTCGACCGGGTGATCGACATTCGCAGTGACGAATTCGGCATCGGCATCAAGAACGTGACGATCAATGAGCCGCAGTTTCAGGGCCATTTCCCCGGCAACCCGATCTTCCCCGGCGTGCTGCTGATCGAGGGCATGGCGCAGACCGCCGGCGTTTTGTGCATCACCGCGACCTCGTCGAGCCAGCCGAAGTCGGTGTTCTTCCTCACCATCGACAAGTGCAAATTCCGCAAACCGGTGGTGCCGGGCGATACCGTCGAATATCACATGACCCGCACCGCGCGGCGCCGGAACATGTGGTGGTATCACGGCGAAGCCAAGGTCAACGGCGTGATCGTCGCCGAAGCCGATCTCGGCGCGATGATCTCTGACCGATGAGCGGCGCCATATGAGCGTAATCATGGCCGATGCCAATGCCGACACCCGGATTGATCCGACAGCTCGGATCGAGGATGGCGCGGTCGTCGGGCAGGGCGCTCAGATCGGCCCCTATTGCACCATCGGTCCGCACGTGGCGATCGGCGACGGCTGCCGGCTGCTCGCGCATGTCAATGTCACCGGCCACACCACGATCGGGCCGCGCACGGTCATTCGTCCGTTTGCGTCGCTGGGTTCGCCGCCGCAATCGTACAGCTATCGCGGCGGCCCGACCCGGCTGACGGTCGGCGCCGATTGCGATATCCGCGAAAACGTCACCATGAACACCGGCACCGAGGACGATCACGGCCTCACCGAAGTCGGCAATCATTGTTTTCTGATGGTCGGCACGCATATCGGCCATGACTGCCGCGTCGGCAACAATGTCGTGTTCGCCAACAACACGATGCTCGGCGGTCACGTCAGCGTCGGCGACAAGGTCGTGTTCGGTGGCAACGTCGCGGTGCGCCAGTTCGTGCGCATCGGCGAGGGCGCCATGATCGTCGGCATGAGCGGCGTGCGCGCCGACGTCATTCCGTTCGGCATGGCGCAGGGGCCGCTGGCGTTCCTGGTCGGGCTCAATGTCGTTGGCATGCGCCGGCGCGGTCTGTCGAAAGCCGAAATTCATGGCGTGCGCGCCGCCTATCGCGAATTGTTTTTCGGCGACGGCGAGTTCCGCGCCCGCATCGAGCAGGTCGCGGCGGCGCATGCCGGCAACGCGCTCGTCGGCCGAATATTCGAATTCATCCGCGCCGGAAAACGGCCGCTGACGATGGCCACCAAGCGCGCCGAGGCGGACGGGGACGCATGACCGCCGCGCCGGCCGTGCGTGAAGAGAGCCCGCTCGCGGTCATTTGCGGCGGCGGCAGCCTGCCGCTCGCGGTCGCCGATCATGTCGCGGCGCGCGGCCGCCGCGTCGTCTTGTTCCCGCTGCATGGCGCGGCTGCGGCAGATGGTTTTGCGCGGCAACCGCATCATTGGCTTTACATGGGCCAGGTCGGCAAGTTTCTGAAACTCGCGCGCGCCGAAGGCTGTCGCGATCTGGTGTTCATCGGCTCGCTGGTGCGGCCATCGGTGTGGAAAGTGCGGCCCGATTTCCGCATCCTCACGGCGCTGCCGCGCGTCTTCGCCGCCTATCGCGGCGGCGACGATCATCTGCTGTCGAGCATCGCGCGCTGGGTCGAAGAATACGGTTTCCATCTGCTCGGAGCGCACGAAGTCGCCCCTGAAATCCTGTTGCCGGCCGGCCTGCTCGGCCGCGTGCCGATCAGCGACAGCGCGCGCGCCGACGTTGCGCTCGGCCTCGATTATTTGCGCACCGCCGGCGCCTTCGATATCGGTCAGGCGGTCGTGGTGGCGGACAAGCACATCGTGGCAGTGGAGGCCGCGGAAGGCACCGATGCGATGCTGACGCGCGTGGCCGAGATGCGCGCCAATGGCCGCCTCCGTGCCGGCGCCGGCAAGGGCGTGCTGGTCAAGGCGGTCAAGCCGGGGCAGGACCGGCGTTTCGATTTGCCATCGATCGGTCCGCGCACGGTCGAGGGCGCTGCGCGCGCCGGTCTTGCCGGCATTGCAATGACCGCGGGCGAAGCCATCGTCGCCGAGCCCGAGCAACTGGTGCTGGCGGCCGACCGCGCCGGGATTTTCGTCGTCGGCGTGCCGGCCGGCGCGACACCATGAACGCCGCAACCAATGCCGCGCCGGCGCAGTCGCCGCATGTCTTCCTGGTGGCCGGCGAAGATTCCGGCGATCGGTTGGGGGCAGCGCTGATCGCGGCGTTGCGCCGCGCCGAGGCAAACGTGCGCCTGTCCGGCGTCGGCGGCGAACATATGGCAGCCGAAGGCGTGCCGTCGCTGTTCCCGCTGGGCGATCTGGCCATCATCGGCTTTGCCGCCATCGCCATGAGCCTGCCGAAAATCCTCAAGCGCATTACGCAGGCGGCCGACGCGGTCGTTGCCGCCCAGCCCGACGTGCTGGTCATCATCGACAGCCCGGAATTCACCCATCGCGTGGCGCGCCGGGTGCGCGCGCGCGCGCCGCAGATTCGCATCGTCGATTATGTCTGCCCGTCGGTGTGGGCCTGGCGCCCGGGGCGCGCCCGCGCCATGCGTTCTTACGTCGACCGGGTGCTGGCGCTGCTGCCGTTCGAGCCGGAGGCGATGCAGCGCCTCGGCGGCCCGCCAACCGATTTCGTCGGCCATCCGCTCAGTGAGCGAGTTGGGGAGCTGCGGCCGAATGCCGAGGAGGCGAGGCGACGCCTCGCCGAGCCGCCATTGCTGCTGGTGCTGCCCGGCAGCCGCAGCGGCGAGATCCGCCGCATGGCGCAGGTCTTCGGCGACACATTGGCCTTCGTTGCCGCCCAGGTTGGCGCGCTCGAGGTCGTGGTGCCCGCGGTGCCGCGCCTGGAGGGCGCTGTGCGCGACGCCGTCGCTTCCTGGCCGGTGCCGGTGCGGATCGTTACCGACGCAGCCGAAAAGCATCTGGCCTTTCGCCAGGCGCGGGCGGCACTGACCAAATCGGGCACCTCGACCTTAGAGCTGGCGCTGGCCGGCGTGCCGATGGTCGCAGCCTACAAAGTCTCATTCCTGGAGGAG
This sequence comes from Pseudolabrys sp., assembly GCA_029945495.1. Classification (GTDB taxonomy): domain Bacteria; phylum Pseudomonadota; class Alphaproteobacteria; order Rhizobiales; family Xanthobacteraceae; genus Pseudolabrys. Next base: position 6,130 of record JAQSCR010000465.1, read on the forward strand.
ATGGTCGGCCGCCTGCTGATCAACGTGCAGAGCTATATCCTGGCCAATCTGGTGGTCGGCGAAAACGTGGTGCCGCAATTCCTGCAGTACCAATGCACACCTGAGGCTTTAGGCGGCGCCTTGCTACCTTTGCTGACGGATACGCCACAGCGCAACGTCCAGGTTGAAGCCTTCCGAACGCTCGACCGGATCATGGCGATTGGCGGCCCAGCCCCCAGCGATCGCGCCGCTGCCCTAGTTTTGCAATGTTCCCGTGGCATTTAACCAACTTAGGCGTGAAACGGTGGCGCCGGGGGTGCCGAAAGCGTAATTTGCCGGGCCGGCCGGTTGTCCGCCATATATGACAATGCGTCGTATGACTTAACCTTGGATTTTTGCCTTTGCCAGTTCCCGCCCGCGCATCGATTACCGCCGTCCATGGCTATGTGCCGCCGGACCTGCTGACCAACGCCGATCTGGCGCGCCTGGTCGACACCACCGATGCCTGGATCACCGAGCGCACCGGCATCAAGGAACGCCACATTCTCCGGGGCGAGGGGCTCGGCACCTCGCATATGGCGGCTGAGGCCGTGCGCGGCCTGCTGGAGAAAACCGGCACCCGGCCCGACGAGATCGACCTCTTGATCTGCGCCACCACGACGCCGGACATGCAGTTTCCGTCCACCGCCAACCTGATCTGCGACATGGTCGGCATCCGCGATATCGGCTCGTTCGACGTGCAAGCGGCCTGCTCGGGCTTTCTCTATTCGCTCAACATCGCCTCGCAGTTCATCGCCAATGGGAGCGCGCGCAAGATCATCGTCGTCGGCGCCGACAAGATGTCGTCGATCATCGATTATACCGACCGCGCCACCTGCGTGATTTTCGGCGACGGCGCCGGCGCCGTGCTGCTGGAGCCGAGCACGACCGGTTACGGCATCATGGATTCGCTGGTGCGGTCCGATGGCTCGGGCTGGGTGCATCTGCATCAGAAAGCCGGCGGCAGCCGCATCCCGGCGTCGGCCGAAAGCGTCGCCTTGCGCCAGCATTACGTCCATCAGGAAGGCGCGGCGGTTTATAAATTCGCCATCGCCAAGATGGCCGAGGTGGCCGGCGAAATCCTGACGCGCAACAATCTGCGCGCCGACATGATCGACTGGCTGGTGCCGCACCAGGCCAACAAGCGCATTATCGAATCGACCGCCGAGAAGATGAAGCTGCCGATGGAAAAGGTCATGGTGACCATCCACAAATATGGCAACACCACCAACGCCACCATCCCGCTATGCCTGTGGGACTACGAGCCGCAACTCAAGGCCGGGAACAAGATGCTGCTGGCGGCTTTCGGCGGCGGTTTCACCTGGGCCGGCGTCTATGTGCAGTGGGCTTATGACGGCGCCAGCGCACCGAAATTGAAACCGAAATCGAACGGCGGCGCCAAGCCCGTCGGCAACGCCTGAGCGGCATGAGCCGCGTCATCGACAATGCGTTCGCGCTGCCGCGCGGGGCCGCACCACGCCACGGAGCCTCAACATCATGAGCAAGCACCGCGTCGGCATTGTCGGCCTCGGCATGGCGCTCAAGCCGCATCTCAAAAGCCTCGAGGAATTGGCCGATCGCGTCGAGATCGCCGCCTGCTTCACGCCTTCGGCCGAACGGCGCAAGGCCTTTGCCGCGGCCAACAAACATCCAGTCGTCGATACGCTCGATGCTATCTTGTCGGACCGCGGCATCGACGCCGTGTTGGTGCTGACGCCGCCGACCACGCATCTGGAACTGGTCGAGCAATGCGCCAAAGCCGGCAAGCATGTGCTTTTGGAAAAGCCGACCGATGTGTCGGGCGAACGCGCGGCCAAGGCCGTGGTTGCGATGGAGAAGGCGGACAAGAGGTTCGCGATCATGCTGCAGCACCGCTTCCGTGACGCGTCGCGCAAATTGCGCGGCGTCATCGACAGCGGCGAACTAGGCCGGCTGGTGTCGGCTTCGGCCTCGATCCGCTGGTGGCGCACGCCGGAATATTTCGCGCAACCGGGGCGCGGCATGAAGGCGCGCGACGGCGGCGGCGTGCTGATTACGCAGGCGATCCACACGCTCGACCTGTTCCAGAGCCTGACCGGGCCGATCGCCAAGGTGACGGCCTTTGCCAGGACGTCCCGCCTGCGCAACATCGACACCGAGGACATGGTCGCCGGCGGCATTGAATTTTCGAACGGCGCGATTGGCTCGATCGACGCCACCACGACGGCCTATCCAGGCTTCCCGGAGCGCATAGAACTGTCGTTCGAGAACGGCACCGCGGCGCTGATCGCCGAGACGCTCGATCTTTACTTCAAGGACGGCCGCCATGTCCGGCACGAAGGCGAAGCTTCCAAGAGCGGCGGCGCCGATCCGATGGCCTTCTCCAATGACGCGCACAAGGCGCTGATCGTCGATTTTCTCGACGCCATCGATGCAAACCGCGAGCCGGCCGTCAGCGGCCGGGAATCGCTCAAGGTGATGCAGTTGATCGAGGCGCTGCTGCGCTCGGGCGGTGAGGGCAAGGCGATGGCGGTTAACTGATCCCGTCATTCCGATAAGCCGCTTTTTTGAGCCGCTATTAGAGATATGATAACGTTGCAGTACGTATGAGCTTTGCAACTCTCGCGCTGTATTAGACTATTCTAACAGCGCCGCTTGAGAGAATTGCAATGATCCATAACGCTCAGTTATTGAGTTTGGTTGCGCTATTGGTTGCGCTTAGTGCCCTTGGTTACTACAGACTGCGAAATACAGCGCCTGTTGTCGCGCGCAATTTGTTGTCGGCAGGCGGTTTTTTGGCTGGCAGCTTTTTTGCTGTCACGATGTTATGGCAAGTGACTATAGCTTTCCGGCATGGCTGGAATTTATTTGGCCTGTCTGTCTGGGGTGCGCCGGTCCTGTTCGTTGGCGGTGGCATTGCGGGATGTCTCGCCGTCCTGTGGTGGACAGCGGTATCTCCAGCGAAGCGGCGCGTGTTGAAGATCGCGTTGGTGTCGACCTTGCTTCTGACGCCCGCGGTTCTGTTTATTCTTCCAATTGTCTTGCAATTCGTGATCGGTAGAAGCCCATCGGACAGCATACACGACCGCAGCATCGCCATCACAGATTTTGCCGCATCGGCCAAGTCTGCGGTCTTCCGCATTCCGATGCGGGACAATGCTGTTGCGCTTGTCTTTGTCGACCGGGTGACACGGCAAGCGCGGCTCATTGGCGAGAACGGCTATAGGGTTTATGGGCCAAGTTTCTCTCGCGACGGCGAGCGACTGCTTTTCGTAAGAAGTAAAAATGAGAGCCAAAGGCACGAGCTTATCTCGTGCATCATAAATACATGGCAATGTCGACCGGTCCTACAAACAGACAACGACGTGGTCTCGCCCGTCGAAATCAAGAAAGATACAATTCTTTACGCATCGAGCCCTCTGATCGTGCTGCCGGACAGAAAACGATACTCACGCCATGATTTTTATTCGATTGTCGTCGGGTCCGATCCAGTTCGGCTGAGCGATATCGAACTCTTAGGATTGCACAGTATTAGTCCGGCCGACGACAGGATATTGTTTGGCGCAGTTGACCTCAGATTGGCTAATCCGTCGGTTTCGAGAAGCGATAATAAGCTCCCTCATAGCGAAATCTTTGAAGTAGCGTTCGATCGCAATGCGCCGCACATCAATGCGTCGATACCTGCGCTAAATCCCAGAGTCTATGTCGGCGGCTACTCAGTGTTTCCGTCATTGTCGGAAGATGGCAGGCTGGTCGCATTTCTCAATGCAGAGTTTGGGAAGGGGCCTTATCGGTTCAATCTAATCGTTGTTGACGGCGCCGAAAGATTGAAAAAGCGCATTGACCTTGAAGGACTCGAATTCTCACGCCCGGCATTTGCCGGCCACGAAATGTTGTACAACGAGCTTTTTAATGACCGCTACAGGGTCAGGGCTTGGAACGCATCGGAGGATTCGGTCGACGAAGTATTTCAAATTGAATTTTCGAAGTTGAAAGAGCTCGATCGCGTGAAGCTTTTATTCTTGTCGCCATGATGACGCTCTCTTGGATCGGCGGGGCGCTTGAAAAGCGCTTTGCTCCGGTTCAGAAAGCGAAAAAGGGCGGCTGAGCCAGCCGCCCTTTGCTTATAAAAAGCTGAATCGGCTACTTGCGCCGCGAGATCGGCGTGTAGTCGCGCGCCACCGCGCCGGTGTAGAGCTGGCGCGGACGGCCGATCTTCTGCTTCGGATCCTCGATCATTTCCTTCCACTGCGCGATCCAGCCAACGGTGCGGGCAACGGCAAACAGCACGGTGAACATCGTGGTCGGGAAGCCCATCGCCTTGAGGGTGATGCCCGAATAGAAGTCGATGTTCGGGTACAGCTTCTTCTCGACGAAATATTCGTCGTGCAGCGCGATCTTCTCCAGCTCCATGGCGACGTCGAGCAGCGGATCGTCCTTGATGCCGAGCTCGGCCAGCACTTCGTGGCAGGTCTTCTGCATGATCTTGGCGCGCGGATCGTAGTTCTTGTAGACGCGGTGGCCGAAGCCCATCAGCCGGTAGCTGTCGTTCTTGTCCTTGGCGCGCCGGATGAATTCCGGAATGCGGTCGACCGTGCCGATCTCGGCCAGCATGTTGAGCGCGGCTTCGTTGGCGCCGCCATGCGCCGGGCCCCACAGACAGGCGCAGCCGGCGGCGATGCAGGCGAACGGATTGGCGCCGGACGAACCGGCCAGCCGCACCGTCGAGGTCGAGGCGTTCTGCTCGTGGTCCGCATGCAGAATGAAGATGCGGTCCATGGCGCGCGCCAGCACCGGGTTCACCTTGTACTCTTCGGTCGGCACCGCGTAGCACATGTGCAGGAAGTTGGCGGCGTAATCGAGATTGTTCTTCGGATAGACGAAGGGCTGGCCGACCGAATATTTGTAGGCCATCGCGGCCAGCGTCGGCACTTTCGCGATCATGCGCAGCGAGGCGATCATGCGCTGGGTCGGATCGGCGATGTCGGTGGAGTCGTGATAGAAGGCCGACAGCGCGCCGATCGAGCCGGTCATCACCGCCATCGGATGCGCGTCGCGACGGAACCCCTGGAAGAACCGGCTCATCTGCTCGTGCACCATCGTGTGGCGCGTGACGCGATAGTCGAAATCGGCTTTTTGCGATGGCGTCGGCAGTTCGCCGTACAGCAGCAGGTAACAGGTCTCGAGGAAGTCGCCGTGTTCGGCAAGCTGCTCGATCGGATAACCGCGATACAGCAGAATGCCCTCATCGCCGTCGATATAGGTGATTTTGGACTCGCAGCTTGCGGTCGAGGTGAAGCCGGGGTCGTAGGTGAACATCCCGCTCTCGCCATAAAGCTTGGCGATGTCGAGCACGTCCGGGCCGATCGTGCCCTTGTAGACAGGGAAATCCCAGTTCTTGTTACCGACGGTAATAGAGCCGGTAGCTTTGTCGGTCTTGGCGTCCATGGTCGAGCCCTCGGGATTGGCAGCGGGCAGCGCGCTTGTGAATTTTAGCAGGCGGGAAGCGTGCCGCCGGGGCGGCGAACGAGGCTTCCAGCCTCAATTTGGGTAGCCCATCCTTGTGTGCGCTGCAAGATCGAGCAAAGTCTGGGTCTGCCCGCTATATAAGCATGGCTGTAGCTGGGCAAAGTTTGCGGCGCGTAAAGATTGCGGCAAAAATCGCCGGCCGGCTGGCTTAAGCGGTTGCCGCCTGCTGGTCGCGCAGCCGCGCCAGGCTCTCGTCGCGGCCAAGCACCGCCAGCACGTCGAAGATCGGCGGCGAGGTGGTCTTGCCGGTCAGCGCCGCGCGCAGCGGTTGCGCCACCGCGCCGAGCTTGGCGCCGGTGCGTTCGGCAAAGCCGCGCACCACCGCCTCGACGCCGGGCGCGCTCCAGTCGGTGTTGGCTTCCAGATCGGGCAGCAGCGCAGCGACCACGGCTTTGGCGTCGGCGGTCAGCAGTACCTTGGCGGCGGCGTTGATCTCGAGCGGCCGGTTCGCCCACAGGAAGCGCGAGGCCTCGAACAGCTCGATCAGGGTCTTGGCGCGTTCCTTGAGGCCCGGCATGGCGATCAACAGCTTGGCGCGCAGCTCGGGCGTCAGTTTGCCGGCCAGTTCGTCGCCGCCGGCGATGTGCGGCAACAGGGCTTCGAGCACGCCGATCAGTTCCGCGTCGCCGCTGGCGCGGATGTAGTGGCCGTTGAGGTTTTCCAGCTTGGCGAAATCGAAGCGCGCCGGCGAACGGCCGATCGCCGGCAGGTCGAAGGCGGCGATCATTTCCTCGGTCGAGAACGTTTCCTGGTCGCCATGTGCCCAGCCCAGCCGCACCAGGTAATTGCGCATCGCCGCCGGCAGGTAGCCCATAGCGCGGTACGCATCGACGCCGAGCGCGCCGTGGCGCTTCGAGAGCTTGGCGC
>JAQSCR010000466.1:0-217 GCA_029945495.1 Pseudolabrys sp.
TGCTGCAGGGCGGCACCTATCCGAGCGACGAATACGACGCGGACAGGCGCGGCTAGCCACGGCTCATTAAATTCAGGCGTGCGGCGGAATGCCGCCCTGTGCTAGCCTCGGCGTTCCTATTGACGACGCCGGGACCACCGATTTGCAGTGCTATACGCGCGACCAGGACCAGACCTTGACGCTGCCGGCCGAACTGTTCGGCTACCGGCTGCTGACC
>JAQSCR010000466.1:227-12407 GCA_029945495.1 Pseudolabrys sp.
GGCACCGCCTTCACCGACGAAGAGCGCACCGCCTTCGGCCTGCATGGCCTGTTGCCGCCGACGGTGGTGAATATCGGCGATCAGCTGGCGCGCCGGCTGCAGGCGTTCCGCGAGTTTCACACCGACCTCGAGCGCTACGCCTTCCTGCGCGACCTGCAGGACACCAACGAGACGTTGTTCTACGCGCTGCTCGGGCAGAACGTCGAGGAACTGCTGCCGATCGTCTATACGCCGACCGTCGGCGCCGGCTGCAAGTCGTTCAGCCGGCTGTTCCGCAAGCCGCGCGGCCTGTTTCTGTCGATGCCGCACCGCCATCACATCAAGCAGATTCTCGCCAACCCGCTGTTCGACAAGACCGAGGTCGTCGTCGCCACCGACGGCGAGCGTATTCTCGGCTTAGGGGATCAGGGCGCCGGCGGCATGGGCATCCCGATCGGCAAGCTGGCGCTCTACACCGCCTGCGGCGGCATCGATCCGGCGACGGCATTGCCGATCCTGCTCGACGTCGGCACCGACAATGAAGACAACCTGAAAGACCCGCTCTACGTCGGCTGGCGGCATGCGCGCGTGCGCGGCGCCGAATACGACAGCTTCATCGAGGAATTCGTCGCGGCGCTGGCCGAGCGCTGGCCGCACGTGATGCTGCAGTGGGAAGACTTCGCCAAAAGCAACGCCACCCGCCTGCTCGACCGCTATCGCGACCGCGTCTGCACCTTCAACGACGACATCCAGGGCACCGCCGCGGTCGCCACCGGCGCGCTGCTCGCGGCGATCAATGTCACCGGCGTGCCGATGCGCGAACAGCGCATCGCCATTTTCGGCGGCGGCTCGGCCGGCTGCGGCATCGCCAGCCTGCTGATGTCGGCCATGATCGATGCCGGACTCGACCCGCAGGACGCCGCGCGCCGCTTCTATCTGGTCGACAAAGACGGCCTGCTGATCGACGGCATGAGCGACATCGCGCCGTTCCAGCAGCCGTTCCTGCAACCGCGCTCGGGCTTGAGCGGCTGGAACACCGGCAACCCGAACCGCATCTCGCTGCTCGACGTCATCTATAATGCGAAGCCGACGGCGCTGATCGGCGTCTCGGCGCAGACCGGCGCCTTCAACGAGTCGGTGGTGCGCGCCATGGCCAAGCACAACAAGCGGCCGATCATTTTCCCGCTCTCGAACCCGAGCTCCTGCGCCGAGGCGACGCCCGCCGATATCGAGCGCTGGAGCGAAGGCCGCGCCATCATCGGCGCCGGCTCGCCGTTTCCGCCGATCGTGCGCAACGGCCAGCCGTTCAGCGTCGACCAGTCGAACAATTCCTACATCTTCCCCGGCGTCGGCCTGGGCGCCATCGCCACGCATGCCAAGCGCATCACCGACCGCATGTTCATGGCCGCCGCCAAGGCGCTGGCCGAACTGTCGCCGGCGCGCGCCAACCCGGAAGCCAATCTGCTGCCGCGCGTCACCCAGCTGCGCGAGGTCGCGATCGCGGTCGCCATTGCCGTCGGCAAGCAGGCGCACGCCGAGGGCCTCACCTCGGAAGTCGAGGCGGACGGCATTGAAGCGGCGGTGCGCGCCAAGATGTGGACGCCGCATTACCTGCCCTATCGCCGGGCCGGAACGAAAGGCTGACGGCGATGGATCTGCTGCTCGTCCTGCTGCAGCTCTCGGTCATGCACATTCTCATGGCGATGATCCCGGGGCCGAACACCGTCGTCGTCACCTATTTCTCGGCGCGCGCTTCGCGTCAGGCCGGGCTCAAGGCGGTTGCCGGGATCGTGCTCGGCTCGGCGATCTGGGTGATGCTCAGCATGATGGGCGTCGGCGTCCTGCTGCTGGAGGCCGGCACCGTCTATCGCCTGCTGCGGCTTCTCGGGGCCGCCTACCTCGTCTATGTCGGCTTGCGCATGCTGATGGCCGGCATTGGCTCCATCGCCGACGCGCGGCCGGCGCAGGCGTCGCGCTCGCCACTGCTCGCCGGATTGCTGACGACCTTGAGCAACCCGAAATCGGCGGTGTTCTTCGTGCTGCTCGTCCCCGCGCACGCGCCGCTGTGGTTCTACGGCGCAGTGGTACTGCTCATCGTCGTGCAGTCGGCGCTGTGGTACGCCATCGTCGCGCTGGCGCTGTCGACCGCCTTCGCACGCCGCCATTACATCCGCTTGGCCGGCTGGCTGGACCGGATTGCCGGCGTCATCATGATCAGCCTTGGCCTCAAGCTCGCCAACGAGCTGCGCGGCGAATTCTTCGGCGATTGAGGCTTTGATGAAACCGTATCCCCTTCTGCTTCTCGCTTTGCTTGCCGCCCCCGCCGCCGCGCAGGATATTCGCGGCCTCGAACACTGCATGGCCGAAAAGCAGATCGAGCGGCGCACCGGCTGCCTGCAGGCCAATGTCGAGTTGCTGCAGCAGTTGCTGACCAAACAGACGCGCGCGGCCGACGACAGGCTCAAAGCCGCCACTGCCGAGATCGACGCACTGAAGGCGCGGCTGACGAAGCTGGAAGCCGACCTTGCCCAGCTAAAGGCAAAGCCGGCCGAGCCGCCGGCGAAGAAGTAAGCTTTGCGCGCGCCGCAGTTCACCGGCGCCTGAACGCTTGAGCATTTCGCGTCGCTGCGCCAATGTGCCTTAAGCGCGGCGCGACGGCGGGGGGCTCATGGACCAGACAATCGGCGTCCTGATCGCGATTGTGTCGAGCTTTCTCGGCGGCTCGGCCGCGGCGGTGACGCGCTATCTGGTCGGCAATGCCGATCCGCTGACGCTCGCCATCCTGCGCTGGGGCATTGGCTTTCTCGTCGTGCTGCCGGCGACTTTATTGATGCGGGCGAAGCTGCCGCCGCGCGCCGACTGGCCACGCGTTGCCCTGCTCGGCATCTGCTTCTTCGGTCTGTTCTTCGTGCTCTACAACATCGCCGTTGGCTATACGACGGCGGCGCGCGCCAGCCTGGCGCTGTCGACTTTGCCGCTACAAACCATGATCCTCGCCGCTTTGCTCGGCATCGAACCGCTGACTTTGCGCAAGTCGCTCGGCGTCGGCATCGCCATGCTTGGCGTCTTTGCCGCGCTCGCCTCCGGTCTCGGCGCCGCGCCGGAAGGCGCCTGGCGCGGCGAAGCGATCATGACCGGCGCGGTGCTCTGCATGTCTTTCTACAACGTCTGGTCGCGGCCGTTCATGCAGCGATCGAGCCCGCTCGGCTTTCTCTGCGTCGGCATGGGCGCCGGTGCGGTCGTGCTGGTGCTGATCGGCGTCGCCACCGGCCGCGTTTCAGTGCTGGCCGATTTCGGCGCGGCACAATGGATCGCCGGCATCTATCTTGGCATCGGCGGCGGCGCGCTCGCCTTCATCCTGTGGGTGATGGCCTTGCAGCGCACCACGCCGACTTTGGTGGCCAACACCATGACCGTCAATCCAATCGCCGCCGGTCTGCTGGCGGCGCAATTGGTCGGCGAACCGATCACGCTCAATCTGGTGTTGGGTCTGGTCGCGGTCTTTGCCGGCATCTGGATCGCGACCATGACCGGCAGGCCGCGCCAAACGCCATCTAATTCACCCTGATCTTGAGTTCCTTGATCAGTTTGCCGAACTTCTCGTTGTCCTTGCGGATCAGGTCGGAAAACTCCGCCGGCTTGAGAATCAGCGGCTCGAGGCTGCCCGACACATTGACCTTCGCCGCCACTTCCGGTTTGGCCAGCGACGTCTGCACCGCCTCACGCAGCTTGGCGACGATCGGCTCCGGCGTGCCGGCCGGCGCGAACAGGCCGAGCCAGATATCGACGGCGTAGCCCGGATAGAATTCGCCGATGGTCGGCAGGTCGGGATAGCGCTTGGAGCGCGCCTTGCCGCTCATTGCCAGCGGCCGCAGCGTTCCGGCCTCGAACTGGCCGGCGCTTTCGCCGCCGGCGAACAGCACCTGCGTCTCGCCGGCAATCGTCGCCTGCATCGACGGACTGCCGCCGCGATAGGTCACCTGAAGCAGGTCGAAACCGGCGCGCTGCCGCAGCACTGCCATCGCCATGCTGTGCTGGCTGCCCGGCCCGCCCGAAGCAAACGCCAGTGGCGGCTTCGCCTTCTTCGCATAGTCGACCAGCTCGGGCAGCGTTTTCACCGGCAACTTCGGATTGACCGCCAGCACGAACTGGTTGGTGGCCACGCTGGTGATCGGCAGCAGATCCTTGAGCGGATCGATCTTCAGCGTCGAATAGATGTGCGGATTGATGACGATGGCGCTGTCGGCGCCGAGCAGCAGCGTGTAGCCGTCCGGCGGCGCGGTCGCCACCGCCTCACTGGCGATGTTGCCGTTGGCGCCGGTGCGGTTCTCGATCACCACCGGCTGGCCGAGCGATTCCGACAGGTAATGCCCGACCAGACGCGCCACCACGTCCGGCGCACCGCCGGGCGGAATGCCGACCAGAATCTTGATCGTGTGGTTGGGATACGGCGCCTGCGCCAGCGCCGCGCCCGCATTCAGCGCGACGGCGGCGGCCGACACAGCAAGCAAGGCCAGCGAACGAACCGATGGCATCTTCATCGCAACTCTCCCTTATGGCTTCTTGTTTGGCAGTCTTATTTGGCAGTCTAAGTGCCGGCTTCGCGTCGCTTCACCCGCCGCACCAGATAATCGTAGTTGATGGCGAACTGTTCCGGCCGGCTGATATCGTGCTTGAGCTTCTCGATATCGGCACGCGGAAATTCCGGCGCCGGATCGCCGGCCGCCTCGACGATCATCTGCACCTGCGCGGCATTCTCCAGCATGATCGCGCCGATCACCGTTTCCGCGATCGATGCGCCGGTCACGACCACGCCGTGGTTCTTCAACAGCACCGCGCGGTGGGGCCCGAGCGCCCTGGCGACGCCCGCGCCCATTTCGGCTGAGCGAATGAGATTGATCGTATCGGTGTAGACGCCGACGTCTTCATAAAACAAAGCCGATGGCTGGCTGTAGCAGCGCAACGGCCGGCCGCTCGACGACAGCGCCACCGCGTAAGTCGGGTGCGTGTGCAGCACGCAGTGGACGTCGGCGCGCGCTTTGTAGATTTCCGAATGGATGAACACTTCGCTGTGCCGCTTCGCGGTGCCGGCGACGACCTTGCCGTCCATGTCAATGGTGAGAATGTTGTCGAGCGTGATCTCGTCGAGGCCGACGCTGTGCGGCTTCATGTAGAACAGCCCGGAAGCACCCGGCACGCGAAACGAGATATGCCCGCGGGTGAAATCGTCCTGGCCCTCGGCGACCAGCACTTTGCCGGCGAGGATCATGTTCTGCTTGATGTCCAGGTTCTGTTTGCTGTCGCTGTCGGGCATGCCGGCCGTTTCTCCCTCGGGTGTTGCCGGCAGACAAGCACACGCTTCGAAACCGGCGCAATGGCCGATTAATTCTTGGCAGGCATTAGGTTTTCGCCGCGCGAAAATATAGATCCGCGCGCTGCGGCAGCGGCGCTTTGCATTTCGGTCGCGGCAAGGGGTGGCCGCCTACCAGTGATAATTGAGCCCGGCGCGCAGGATGTCTTCGGTGATCGGCGTCTTGAGCGTCGCGGTGCCTGAGGCCGCGCCCATGAAGGTCGCGGTGCCAAGGTCGATATGCAGATACTCGGCCTTGGCGCTCCAGTTCCTGGTGAAGCCGTATTCGACGCCGCCACCGGCGGTCCAGCCGGCCTTGGTTTCGCGCGAGGTGCCGGTCGGCTGCACCGCCTTGATGTCACCGTAAGCGACACCGCCGGTCACGTAAGGCAGGATATTGCCGAAGCTGTAGCCGAGCCGCACGCGCGTCGTGCCGAGCCAGCTTTGTTCGGTGCGGCACTCGCCGCCGCCATTGGTGGCGCAGACGCCGCCGGTCGATGCCGTGCCGTTGAGGTTGGCCCAGTTGATGTCGCTCTCGACGCCGAGCACGGTTTTGCCGGTCTGCCAGTTATAGCCGACCTGGCCGCCAATGAGACCGCCGCGCGTGTTGAACTTGCCGGAGCCGGCGCCGACGGCGGGATCGTCCCAGCTCGAACGACCGAGCCCGTAGCCGCCATTGAGGCCGAGATAGAAACCGCTCCAGTCGAAGGCCTGCGCCGACGGCGCCTTGTAGACCGGCGCAGCCTGCGGATGCGGCGCAACGTCGGCGGCGAAGGCCGGCGCGCTCAGCGCCGACATAGCCGCAAGACCGAGCGCAAGACCAAGCAACAGGGCAACTGAACGCTTCATCGCCAACTTAAACTCCTTCACGCGCGCAGAACCTGTTCGTGCACGCAAGTCCTGCCCGCACTTAAGACCTGCCAGCACGCCGCGCGCTTTTGAAGTTAAATCTTGGTCATGCAAAAGCGGCCGGTGCGTGGCCCGACAATGACCCAACGCGGGCAATCGCCGTCCGGTTCCCGCCCGCGATTTGCCGCAATCGGCGCCTTTGCCGCGTGGGGCGTGAAATGGACGCTCTGATCAAGCCGGCAAGGAAAATTCCCCGCCTTCCAGAGCGTAACGGGCGTGGCGGAAATCCCTGATGTTGACGACCGCGCCGTCCGTCCATTCCAGCAATATGAAATAAGGAAGCGCCTGCGGTGGCCCGTCAGGGTCGCGCACCAACAGCGCCGGGCGCCCGTCGACTAGGCCGGGATCGAGATGCCAGTCGCTCACCTTCGAATAATTGGTAAAATAATTCGCGACCTCGCGCCGCCCGATCAATCTCGTGCGAGCGACCAGTTCGAGCCGCACGTCGTCGGCGAGCATGTCGCGCACGGCGTCGAAATCATGTGCATTGAACCGGTCGGCATAGGCCGCCAGACGCGCGCGCTCGGCCTGCGCCAAGACTGGCAACGGCTGGTCGTCGGGCTCCAGCGCCAGATCTTTGAGGTGCGAGCGCGCACGATGCAGCGAGGCTTTGACCGCCGGAATGCTGCTGTCGAGGATTGCGCCGACCTCCTCCAGCGAATAGCCGAGAACATCCATCAGGATGACGCTGCTGCGCTGGGCCACCGGCAGGCGCATGAAGGTGCGCAGGCTGGTGGCGACGGTCTGCCGCGTTTCAATCGGGGCCGCGGAATCGACGATCATATCCGGATCCTCCGCCGAAGCGGTGGCGTCCCGCCGCGCGCGCCGGCGCAGGGAATCCAGCGCCGCGTTGTGCGCGATGCGGAACAGCCATCCCTCCAGGTTGTCGATCGGCCCCGCGCCGGCGAAAGCTTCGAGCGCCTTCAGCAACGCGTCCTGAACCACGTCCTCGCCGTCGATGACAGAGCCGGTCATGCGTGCGCAATAGCGGTGCAGCTTCGGCCGCAATTCGCCGAGACGCTGGCTAAACGCGAGCTGTGCATCTGTCTGGCTGGTCAATCCGCAAGCATCCGGTAATTGCCGACGACGGTGGCGCCATTTTTCTGTGGCGCCTCGATACAACGTTCTTTGATGCCACGCTGGAAGGTCTGGAAGGCCTCCAGCGCAAACAGCGGGCTCTGGCCGCCATCTTCCGTCACGATATGAACGAAACTGCCGTCGGCGAGCCTGAAGACAGCATAGGCAAAGCCGTCTGGCGCCTTGGCGCGCAGTTCCGCGAACACGTTCCCGATCAGGCGTTCGTTCTCCTGCAGCCGATCCGGGCTGACTTTGTAGCGTATCAGGGCTGGTGTCACGCGCATTCTCCTTTGGCTGACCGTTCGTGTTGAAGACGCTCCGGGCGGGCCAAAGGATTCGAACGCTTCAAAATATTTTTTGTGAATCTTTTACGTCCTTTCATTCGTCTCTCCCGTACGGGATGCGGCCATTGCCGGCCGCGCCGCCAACGGCTTGGGAGCACCGCAATGCAGGATCGAAGCGAAAATGCGAAAAAAATCTGGGTACTTGCGCTGATGTCGGCCGGCTCGTTTATGGTCGCGCTCGATGCCTTGGTGGTCACGACGGCGCTTAATACGATACGCCTCGACACCGGCATTTCGATCGAAGCCCTGCAATGGACGGTCAACGCCTACAATCTGAGTTTCGCGGTGCTGTTATTGACCGGCTCGGCAATCGGCGATCGCTTCGGGCGCCGGCGCATGTTCGCGGTTGGCATGGCCCTGTTTATGGCGGCATCGGCGGGGTGCGCGCTATCGTATAGTGGCGCCGAACTGATAGCGGCGCGCGCCGCGCAGGGTGCCGGTGCGGCGCTGATTATGCCGATCGCGATGGCGCTCTTGGGCACGGCCTTCCCGCGCGAAGAGCGGGCAAAGGCACTCGGTATATTCAGCAGCGTGACTGGTCTCGCCCTCATCGCCGGACCCGTTATCGGCGGCGCGATTGCCGAAGGCATCGCCTGGCAATGGATATTCTGGATCAACCTGCCCATCGGCCTCTTCGTCATCCCCCTCGTGCTTCGTCGCATCCAGGAAAGCGTTGGTGCCGACCGCACCCTCGATTTTGGCGGCGTGTTGCTGGCGGCTGGCGCATCGCTCGGTCTGATCTGGGGGCTCATGCGTGGCAACAAAGCGGGCTGGACAAGCGCCGAGGTCGTTGCCGCGCTGGCGGTCGGATTGCTTCTGGCCACGGTCTTTATTGCGTGGCAGCTGCGCCGATCTGAACCAATGGTGCCGATGCGGTTTTTCCGTTCCCGTTCCTTCTCGTCTGGCATCGCAGCCAGCTTTTTGTTCTACGCCTCGATGTACGGCGTGGTTTTCTTCCTGCCGCAATTTTTGCAAGCGGCGCAAAACTTTGGGCCGCTCGACGCCGGCTTGCGCCTGCTGCCCTGGACCGCGACGCTGTTCGTGTTCGCCCCGATCGGCGGCGCATTGGTCAACCGGATCGGCGAGCGGCCGCTCGTCGTCGGCGGCCTCACCGTGCAGGCAATCGGATTTGCGTGGATTGCGCTGATCGCCGCGCCCGACCGTGCCTACGGCGAATTCGTCGTGCCGTTGATCCTGGCCGGCGCGGGCGTATCAATGGCGATGCCCGCCGCGCAGAACGCCGTGCTCGGCGCGGTCGCGCCGATGGAAATCGGCAAGGCGTCCGGCACCTTCAACATGCTGCGATATCTCGGCGGCGTCTTCGGCATCGCCATGCTCGGCGCGGTGTTCGCCAGAAGCGGCGGTGTCGGATCGGCGTCGGCGTTCACCGACGGATTCATCCCGGCCGTTGCCGTCGCCGCTGCGCTGTCGCTATTCGGCGCCATGGCTGGGCTAGCCCTGCCGCTACGGCGCGATGCCGCGGTGGTGCAAGCGAAGGCCGAGGCCTGATTGCGGCCGACTTGATCTGATGGCGCGTGCGTGCAGTTGCCTTAAGCGTGCGCCGGGCCGGCGGTGAAGCGCATCGCCGCGATGCGGTCGAGTTCGGTCTGCTCGCGCGCGTTCTGCTCGGCCTTTTCGCGGGCGTGGTCGCGCTCGTCGAGCATCTCGACCTTTTTGAGTTCTTCGAACGCCTCGCCCAGCATCGCCTTGGCGTCGTCGAGCTGGCTTCGCAGTTCGTCGCTGGAGCGCTTGAGGTTCTCGCGCCGCCCCATCGCCGCCTTGGCGTAGGTCGGATAGGCGAAATGGGCCGGGTCGTGGATGCCGGCGCGGTCCTGCTCGAGCTTGATCTCGCGGTCGAGCTCGGTGGCGATGCGGTCGAATTCGGCCATCATCGCCTCGATCTGGGCGACCTTGCGCCGCTTCTCGTCGACCTGAAATTTCTTCAGGCGGATGAGGGTTTCGCGTGACTTCATCGACTAAATACTCCCCCGAAGCACCGAATAGCGCCCCAGTAGCGGCAATACGCGCCGCGGTTCCGGGCGTCCCGGACCGTTCAACCCCCGGACTGTGCGGCAATATCGTTAGTTTTCGGTTAGCGCGTTCTCGCGAATATCGCGCATGCACTGGAAATACGGCTATCCGGCCGGCGGCGTATCCTTGAGGATCGCTTCCAGCATCTGGTAGCCGCCGGCCATGGAGGTCGCCTCGTCCTTGCCCTGGCCGAGAAAGTCCTCGAGCGGCTTGTGCAGCGCGATCGCCTCGTCGACATCGGCCGACGAGCCGGGCCGGTAGGCGCCGAGCCGGATCAGCTCTTCCATGTCGGAATAAGTCGCCATCACCTGCTTGGCCCTGTTGATCAACGGCAGATAGGCCGGGTCGGCCGAGCGCGGCATGGTGCGCGAGATCGATTTCAGCACATTGATCGCCGGATAACGGCCGCGCTCGGCAATGGCGCGCTCCATGACGATGTGGCCGTCGAGAATGCCGCGCACCGCGTCAGCCACCGGCTCATTATGGTCGTCGCCGTCGACCAAGACCGTAAAGACGCCGGTGATGGTGCCCTGATCGGTGGTGCCGGGGCCGGCGCGCTCCAGAAGGCGCGGCAGTTCGGTGAAAACGGTCGGCGTATAGCCCTTGGCGGTCGGCGGCTCGCCGGCCGACAGGCCGATTTCGCGCTGCGCCATGGCAAAGCGCGTCACCGAGTCCATCAAGACCAGCACGTCCTTGCCCTCGTCGCGGAAGAATTCGCCGATCGCCATGGTAAGGTACGCCGCCTGGCGGCGCATCAGCGCCGGCTCGTCCGAGGTCGACACCACCACCACCGAACGGGCGAGACCCGCCGGGCCGAGATCGTCCTGCAAGAATTCCTGGACCTCGCGGCCGCGTTCGCCCACGAGGCCAATGACCGACACGTCGGCGGCCACGTTCCTGGCCAGCATCGACAGCAACACCGACTTGCCGACGCCGGAGCCGGCGAAGATGCCCATGCGCTGGCCGCGGCATACGGTGAGGAAGGTATTGAGCGCGCGCACGCCGAGATCGAGCGGCTGGCCGACCCGCATGCGGGAGTGCGCCGCCGGCGGCGAATTGCGGAAGCTGTAGGGCGCCGGCCCCGGCGGCAGCGGTCCCAGGCCGTCGATCGGCTCGCCCATGGCGTTCAACACGCGGCCTAACCAGCGGTCGGACGGCCGCACCGCGCTTGCCGAACTGTTGACCACCGCCCGGCAGCCGCGCCGCACGCCCTCGAGCGCGCCGTAAGGCATCGCCAAAGCCAGCTTCCCGGAAAAGCCTACCACCTCGCACGGAATACCTTGGCCGTTGCCGCTTTCCAGCGTCAGCCGCGAGCCGACCGACATGGCGTAGATCGGGCCGGCGATCTCGACCATCAGCCCGCGCACGCCGACGACCCGGCCGTAAATCTCGACCCCGTCGATATCCCCGATTTGCTCGGCTAAAGCTTTCAAATCCTGGCCTTCATCATTTGGGCAGCCCGATACCGCCGGCGGGACCCCGCAAAAAACGCCGTAAACTCGCCCTTAGCCTTACCGACAGCCCCTGCTCATTAACTCCGTGTTTACCCGGGTCGTTAATCATTGGGTCATCGTCAGTGGGACTTGAGCGAACCGATTCGCTTGGCTGCATTCCGCAGCGACGCGAGTCGGGAAAGCCGGTTAGGTCCGGTCGTTAAACTGGGGCATGAAGCGTCACGTGGCTAAAAAACCACTCATCTGCAACATCTTATGGCGATTCGGCTTGCTTTCGCCAGCGAATGCTTGCACTGAAGAATCAGGTTTTGTTAACCATGTCCGCATAGTGTCGAATCGGTTTGTCCCACCGCGTTTTTTCACACTCGCCGCCTTTGCGGCGCTGACCTTAAGCCCGGTTGCGGCGAGATAGGGGACTGGCATGCGCGTTCTACTCATTGAAGACGACAGCGCGACGGCTCAGTCGATTGAGCTGATGCTGAAAAGCGAGAGTTTCAACGTCTACACCACCGATCTGGGGGAAGAAGGCGTCGATCTCGGCAAGCTTTACGACTACGACATCATCCTTCTGGACCTGAACCTGCCCGATATGTCGGGTTTCGAGGTTCTGCGCTCCTTGCGGGTTTCCAAGGTCAAGACCCCGATCCTGATCCTGTCCGGCCTGGCCGGCATCGAGGACAAGGTTAAGGGCTTAGGCTTCGGCGCCGACGACTACATGACCAAGCCCTTCCACAAGGACGAACTCGTCGCCCGCATCCACGCCATCGTCCGCCGTTCCAAGGGCCACGCCCAGTCGGTCATCAATACCGGCGACCTGGTGGTCAACCTCGACACCAAGACCGTCGAAGTCACCGGCCAGCGCGTGCACCTCACCGGCAAGGAATATCAGATGCTCGAGCTGCTCTCCCTGCGCAAAGGGACGACGCTCACCAAGGAGATGTTCCTCAATCATCTCTACGGTGGCATGGACGAGCCCGACCTGAAGATCATCGACGTGTTCATCTGCAAGCTTCGCAAGAAGCTCACCTGTGCATAC
>JAQSCR010000467.1 GCA_029945495.1 Pseudolabrys sp.
ATTTGAACGGCCACAGCAGAAAGTAATTCTGCAGCCGCCGCCAGATGCCGACCAGGCCCAGCGGCTCCAAGATAAGGAACAGGATCATCACTACGCCGAATGAGGCGTAGTTGACGGCGAAAATATCCCCGGCCAGCTTTTGCACGTTCGGCAGCAGCTTGAGGAGGGCCTCGATCGCATAGGGAAAAACGGTCACGAAGGCGGCGCCGAGTAAGGCGCCCAGGAGAGAGCCCATTCCGCCGATGATGATCATGGCGACGTACTGGATCGACAGGAACAAGTCGAAGGCCTCGATTGATACGAAACCACGGTAGTAGGCGAACAGGCATCCGGCGACGGAAGTCATCGCCGACGAGATCACGAAGGCGAGCAGCTTGTAGCCGGAGATGCTGATGCCAAGGGCTTCGGCGACCGTTTCGCGCGCATGTATGGCGCGCCAGGCGCGGCCACTGCGGCTGCGCAATAGATTAATGCAGATCAGCAAGGTTGCAGCCGCAAATATTAGTAACACGAAGTACCACGCGCGGCCGTCGGTCAGCTTGAAGCCGCCCAGGCTGGGCTTCTCGATCAGGATACCGGTCGAGAAGCCCCGCTTGGTTTCGTATTCGCCGCCGAGATAGATGACGATGAAATGCAGTGCCAATGTGCTGACGGCGAGATAGAGCCCGCGCAGACGTAGCGACGGCAGGCCAAAAACCAGGCCCAGGACGACACCGGTCAGCGCCGACGCTGGCAAAGTGAGCCAGAAGGGCGCTTGGATTTCGCGCGTCAGGATGCCGGTGGTAAAGGCGCCGGCGGCGATTAGCCCGGCGTGACCGAGCGAGATCTGGCCGGCATATCCAGTGAGTAGCATCAGCGACAACGCGCCGATCGAGGCCAGAAATACCTGGCAGGCGAGATCGAGCAGGAAGGGCGTTGCAACGAAAGGTAATGTCACCAGTATAGCGACCAATGCGGCAAGGCCGACGCGCTCGGCGCGCGTCTGCAGCAGCGCAAGGTCCTGCGCATAATCGGTACGGAAATAGCCGCTGGCGCGCGGTGTCGGCCTAAACACGGTCAAGTTCCTCGCGCGTACCGAACAAGCCCCAGGGCCGCACGAACAGCATGGCGACCAGCACCAGGAAGGGCACCACGTCCGACAAGAGCGGGTCGACATAATAGATCAGCAGTACCTCGGCTCCGGCAACGATCAGTGCGCCGATCAATGCGCCGCCGAGGCTGTCGAGCCCGCCAACGAGGGCGGCTGGGAATGCCTTGAGCGCAATCACGGGCATGCTGCCGGTCACGCCGGAATCGAGCGCCATTAGGATGCCGGCGAGTGCACCGGTCAGTGTCGACAGGCTCCAGGCCAGCGCGTAGACGCCGTGCAGATTAATGCCGCGCTGCGCGGCGAGCAGCGGATTTTGCCCGGCGGCGCGCATGCGCATGCCCCAGCGTCCGAAGCGCAGGAAGCCGAACAGCGCGCCGTAAACGGCAAGGTTGGTGAGCACCAGCACCAGCGACCACAGCGAGATGTGCCCGTCGCCGGGAAGGGTGAAGGTCGGGTTGGAAATGCCCAGCGCCTGTGCAGGGTACTGCTGCTGCGACGACCAGGCCAGGACGACAATGCCGCGCACCAGAATGCCGAGCGCGACGGTGGTGAGAATGGCGGCGAGTACCATTTCGCCGGTCATCTTGCGCATCAGAAAGACATAGACCAGCGCGCCGGTAACGAGGCTCAAGATCACGGCAGCGCAGAGCGCCATGAAGGGATGGCCGGCAAACAACGAGGTGCAGGCCAGCACCAGATAGGCGCCGAACATCATCAGTTCGCCGTGCGCGAGATTGAGCACGCGGCTGACGCGATAGATCAAGACGTAACCGCAGGCGATCAGGGCGTAGATCGAGGCGAGGACGACGATGTTAATGAGGAGCTGCAAGAGGGCACTTTCGAATTTTAAATCTTATCCCTCCCCCGAACCGGGGGAGGGACAGTCAAAGCCTCACTTTACGTCGTACGACTTCCAGTCCTGCACCCTGGAAATCTTGTCGCCCGACCAGGTGTAAACCCGGTAGTAAAGCTTGGTGCGGAAGTGGTTGTCCTTGGTCCATTCGATCGGCCCGCCGCGCAGACCCTTGGTGTCGACCTTGAGGTTCTCCATCGAGGCCTTCAGCTTGGCCGGATCCGCGGGCCAACCCGCACCTTTGAGCGCGGCCTCGATCGCCATGCCGGCGATCCAGCCTTCGGCCATGGTGGCGGCCGGATATTTCGAGCCAGCCTTTTTGGCCGCGTCCTCGATCTCCTTGTGGATCGGCAGGGCTTCCTGGAACAGGGAGTTTGAGTTCACAACGAAGAACCGGCCGTCCTTAAGCCGCGACAATTCGCTTTCCGCTTCGAGATGGCCCCAGGCGACGTAATCATCCTGCCAGCCGAGTTTGCGCAGGGCTTCCAACGTGCGCACCTGCGTCACCCACGGCGCCCACGAATAGACCCAATTGGGTCCTGCATCCTTGAGCTTGGTGGCAAACGATGTGTAGTCCGCTGTCGGCGGCGGGATCACTTCCTTGTCGACCGGGGTCATTCCCATCTCTTTCGACAGGTTTTCGGCATAGTCGATCTCGCCCCGCGACAACGGGATTGCCATCGCCGAGAAGCCGATTTTCACCACGCCTTTCGCGCGCGCCTTGATGAAGTCGAGCGTGGCCTGACTGTCGTAGCTCGCGGCAAAGCCGGTGGTGCAGAACTGCAACGGCTCAGCCGGCGGATAGACGCTCTTCGGGCAAACCGAGCTTGCAAACAGCAACGGCACGCCGGCGGCCTGTGTCTCGGCGATCACCGGCGCGTAGGTCGACGACAGGCTGGCATTGAGGATCAGCACCGCCTTGTCCTGCGTGATCAGCTTTTTGGTGTTTGCCGCTGCTTTTGATGGCTGGGCGCCGTCGTCTTCGAGAATGAGCTGGATCTTCTTGCCGTTGACGCCGCCGGCCGCATTGACGCGGTCGATGTAGAGACGGAGGGCATCGACCGCGGGCGCATAGGTACTGGATGGCGGGCCGGTGAGCGCACCGGTCAGGCCGACCACATAGGCATCCTGGGCGGCTGCCGGAATCGTCAGCGCGCAAATCGCTATTGCGCCGAGCAAGGTCCTCTTGAGCATTTCATTCCTCCCGTTTTCGTCGTGTTGAGCGTTTTCATTGCCGCATTATCCCGCCAGAACGCCGCCGGCGCCGGCGGCGATCAGGCGTTCTTCGCTGTCGTCAGACATTCCCTCGATCAGCACCTTGAAGCGTTCGTACATCAGCTTGCGCTTGACCTTGCGGGTCGGGGTCACCGGCTCCCCTTCTTCTTCCGGATCGAGCGCCTTGGGCAGAATGCGGAAAGATTTGATCTGCTCGACCCGCGCCAGCGATGTATTGGCCTTGTCGATTTCGATCTCAATCAGCCGTGCGATACGCGGGTGCGCCGTCAGGCTGGTGAAGCCCGTGTAGGCGACGTCGTTGGCGCGGGCCCAGTCGGCAACGGTGTCGAAGTCGATCTCGATAATCGCAGTAAGATATTTTCGGCCGTGTCCGAAGACCACTGCTTCCGCCACATAGGGGCTGGCGCGCAGGGCATTCTCGATGAAGGAGGGCGAAATGGTCTTTCCGCCGGCGGTGACCATGAAATCGCGCGCGCGATCGATCAGCCGCAAGGCGCCGTCGCGCCATTCGCCGACATCGCCGGTGCGCAGCCAGCCATCGGCGCCCTTGACCTCGCGTGTTGCCTCTTCGTTGCGCCAATAGCCGTCGAACAGGTCGGGACTGCGCACCAGTACCTCACCGTCCTCGGCGAGCCGGATGTCGATGCCGTCGACCGCGGTGCCGACATTGCCGGGCCGCGGGAAGGGACCGCGCTGACCGGCGATGATGCCGCCAGCTTCCTCAGTCTGGCCGTACATCTCGACGACATTGACGCCGTAGACATGCCAAAGCGCCATGGTTTCGGCGGGCAGCGAAGCGCCGCCGCTCACCACCAGTTCCAGCCGGTCGAAGCCGAGCTTATTGAGGATCGGCTTGAACACCGCCGCCTGGACAAGCCGATAGATCGCGTCCTGCACGATATTGGACCCGCCGTTCCAGCGGCGGGTGGCATAAAGACGGGCAAAGCGCATGGCGAAGTCATGGGCGGCGCGCTTGATCCTGCTCGAATTTAGAATGCCGACTAGTACGTGTGAGGCAAATTTTTGCAGATAGCGCGGAACCATGAACAACACGGTCGGCGCCACCTCGAACAAAGTGACCGCGAAATCCTCGGGGTCCTCGCCGAAATGCGGCACAAGCTGCGAAATCAGCGGCAGCGTGATAGCGAGGTCGCGGCCAAGCACGTGGCACATTGGCAGGAACACCACGGTCCGGTGCGGTTTCTCGCGAAGGGTTGGATAGTGCGAAACCACGGTGTCGGTCGCGGCGAGATGCATGCCATGGCTGACCAGCGCGCCTTTCGGGTGACCGGTGGTGCCGGAGGTGTAGACGATGAAAGCGGGATCATCGGCTGAAACCAACGCAACCTGCGCTTCGAGCCAGCCGAGGTCGGGTTTTTCCACGGCGCCGAGAAGTTCACTAAACCGCCGCAACTTCGGGTGTTCGTATCCAAACATGGCCGAATCGTCGAGCACCACGATCTTGCGCAGATCGGGCAACTGACCGGCGATCGGCAAGATGCGATCGACATATTCCTGGTCTTCGGCAATGAAGACGCAGGCGCCGCCATCGCGCATCTGATACTCGACTTCCGCCGCCGACGCGGTCGGATAGATGCCGTAGACGATGGCGCCGAGCGATTGCGCCGCAACATCGCAAATCATCCATTCTTCGCAGACATCGCCCATGATGGCGACGCGTTCGCCGCGCCCGATGCCGAGCGATTGCAGGGCGTGCGCGGCGTGCGCCACCAGCGCGGCATAATCGCGCCAGCGCCGTTCGCGATAGATGCCGAAGTGTTTTGAGCGGAAAGCAACGGAATCCGGCGTTACGCGCGCACGCTCGCACAACAAATGCGGAGCGGTGGTGCGTCGCAAGCGTTCTCGATAGACCGTGGCGGACGCGGTCATACGGCGCTCTTCTCGCGTGTTTCCTCTGGTCCAATTCTATAGCTCAATCGAATTTTAAATTCCATAGCCGATCGACCGGCCAGCGCGATCACCGGCGCGTGGGCCGTCGCTTGGCGGGACGTATGGCCAAGCCATAGATAACGAGGTTCGAAAATTCGGAAGCGATGGCTGGCACGTCCTTGTTTTCCTTGAGGTACCAGCTCGATGCTGCATTGCACATGCCGAGGACGGCAAGTGTGACCAATCGCGCGTCAAGCCCGGCCCGGAATTCACCGGCGGTGACTCCTTCCTCGATGACCTGTTCGAAAATGCGCTCCAGCCCCCGGGACCAGCGGCCGATCCGCCGCCGGCTTTCGGCCGGCAGATGCTGGCGTTCGTTGAGGAAGACCTTAACGAAGTTGCCCCGATCCAGCATCGGCGAAAGATGCGAACTGATCAACAATGACAGCCTTTTTTGAGCTGACTCAGGCCGCGCGGCAATCGCCTTGCCGGTCTCGAAGAAACCTTCCACGCCGCGTAGGCAAACCAATTCCAGCGCCGCTTCTTTGGACGAGAAGTAATAGTAAAGACTTGCCTGGCGGATGCCGAGTACGTCGGCGATGTCCTGAGTCGTCGCGCCATGGAATCCGCGCTCGGCGAAGACCATGGCCGCGGCTTCGATAATCTCGGGCGCGCGGCGGCGCTGGCTGGCGTTGCGGCGGGTAGTGGGGAGAGTGGCGACTGTCATGCCGATCACTTAGCTCCTGCAGCAAATTACCGGGACGCCGGCAAAAAAGTTTCCGGTCATTTTCTAGGCCATTGTGTTCTGACACGATACCGATCTAAATTCCATCTATCGACCTATAGAATAATTAGCCCCAGGGAGAATTCGCCATGGCTGCGCCGACAAAAGGCCGCCCCCCGTTCCGCGCCGATCATGTTGGCAGCCTGTTGCGGCCGCCGGTTTTGCGCCAGGCGTTTCGCCGCCACGCCGCCAAGGAAATTGACGACGCCGAATTCGATAAACTGCAGGATCAATGCATCCGCGATGCGGTCGCCCTGCAAGCCGAAGTTGGGTTGCGCGTGGTCACCGACGGTGAATTCCGCCGCGGCTCGTATTGGGGTCGCTTCGTCGAGCGCGTCGAAGGGTTTGAGATCAAGACGGCCTCGTTCAAATTTCGCAACGATCAGGGCCACGAAGTCGAATTTACTGCGCCTTACGCTAACGCCGCGATAAAGCGCAAGCAGCCGCTAGCGCTCGACGAATATCAATTCCTGCACGGTGTCACCAAGTTAACCGGCAAGATCACGCTACCGGCGCCGTCGACCATGCATTTCTACCGCTGCAACGACTATGCCGATGCCGCCGTCTATCCGGACGTTAAAGAGTTCTTCGCGGACCTCGGCACTGTCTTCAAACAGGAAATCGGCGAACTCGCCAGGGCCGGCTGTCGCTATATTCAGCTCGACGAAGTCGCTGTTGCTCTGCTGTGTGACCCTGGAATCCGACAGCAAATCGCGGCCTCGGGCAGCAATCCCGATAGACTTGTCGATCTCTATATTGACAGTATCAACGAAGCCGTTGCCGGCGCGCCGGCAGACGTGATCTTCGGCGTCCACATGTGTCGCGGCAATTTCAAAGGGCATTACCTTGGGGCTGGCGGCTATGAATCGGTCGCCGAGCGGTTTTTCGCTAACACCAAGGTCAATCACTTCCTGCTTGAATACGACACCGCGCGAGCTGGCGATTTCGCGCCGCTACGCTTTGTTCCTAAGGATAGTGCTGTCGTCCTCGGTCTTGTCAGCTCGAAAACTCCGGTGCTTGAGAGCCTCGATGTCCTGAAGCGGCGCACCGAGGAGGCGACGCGCTATATCGATCTCGATCGGTTGGCGATTAGCCCGCAATGCGGGTTCGCCAGCACTGTCGCAGGCAATCCGCTTACCGAAGCGGACGAGCGGGCAAAGCTTGCGCGTGTTGTCGAGGCGGCCGACGCGATTTGGGGTTGATCAATCACCGTGCACGTCGACGTTGCTTACCGTCCTGGTGATACCGGCCAATTATGTCGTGTTGCGAGATGCGGATCGCAAAATCGAGTAGGGACGCCGTGGCGCGCGCTGTGGGCCTATTTGCCGTTAAACGGTTTAGCCAAGAGGCCCGGCAGGCACACTTGTTGGCGCTCGGCAGGCGATGCGGGCGCGCCGCCTGAATTCGACTAGAGCGCATCCGAGAACGTCGCGGAAGCCACAGTCGAATGTGCTGCGCTACAGCGGATCACCGAGGTCGGCATCGACACCTTTGGCTACACCGGCCGGTTGCTGTTTCCGGTCAGGATTCGCCTGCGTGACAGAGACAGACCGGCGCGCGTTTCGCTCAGGCTCGGGTTCTTTGTCTGCGCCAAAATCTGCACTCGCAACGATCTCTGCATGTTAGTGTACGGTCCATCCCTCATCGCAAGAGCATGAACAGTTCTTAAATGACTGATATTAATAGACAATTCTCGATCGCCCCGATGATGGAGAGGGTGGACTGAGCGGGAATATCTGTTGTTCGCTATATACTTAGCATAGAGTTGCGAATCCCATGTTGTACCGCTCGGCGCACTTTCGGCCGCTGTATTCTTCGCTCGTCTGAAGCGATGGGCTGACCTCGGCGGGTGGCGCGCTGCCGGCGAGAGAGTTTGCAGACCCTTGTCGCCAGTCTTGGTGTGGTTTAGGGGGCGGGGCGTATGTTCAAAACATCTGATGTTTTCACGTTCCCGCGCTCGTGCTGGCTGCACCTGCCGGCTAGACGGCCGGCTGAATGGTGACTGCGGGCCGTGTCGTATCGGGCCGCACAAATATCCGAGTCAGAACGTCCTTCTCGATCGGCTTCTGCAAAACGGGGACATGGCCGAAGCGCGATTCAATGCTTTCAGCGCCGTATCCGGTGGCGAACACGAACGGAATGTTTTGGGAAATCAGCAAGTCGGCTAACGGGTAAACCATCTCACCGGCAAGGTTGACGTCCAGAATGGCAGCGTCTACGCGGTGATATTGCAGGGCCCGACAGGCGTCGGCGACGCGGCTGAAAGGCCCGATGACCGAGAAGCCAAGATCGCTGAGCGATTCATTCACCGCCATCGCCACGATGGCTTCATCCTCCACCAGCATGACGGACGCGCCGTTGAGCGCAATACTTCCATTGGCGGCGGGGTGTTCGCCAACGTGGCGCTCCTGCACGTCAACAGTCTCCAACGCGTTGGAGAGGGGCACCGAGATCGCGCAGCGCAGGCCCTCCAGGCGCCAATAGAAGGCAATCAGCCCGCGCAACTGACGCTCAATGCTTGCGAGAATAATTCGCGTCCCGAAGCCGTTGACGCTGGGTGCCTGAGTGGCCGGCCCGCCGGTCTCATTCCAATAGAGCATAAGCTTGCCGTCGCTCAACTGCCAATCGACCGCCAGTTTCCCCGGTATCGACGACAGCGCGCCATATTTGGCGGCATTGGTCGCAAGCTCGTGCAGCGCCAGCGCCAAAGTTTGCGCCGACGCCGGGTTCAGAAGAACCTCTGGACCAGTCGTCGAGATCTTTTCCGCATTGCCGGCGCGATACGGCGCCAATTCTTCGTCGATCAGGCCGCGCAGATCCGCGCCATGCCAGCGCGATTGCGAGAGGATCGTGTGGGCACGCGACAGCGCCTTGATACGGCCTTCCACGGCGGCAATGTAGGCAGGCGTATTCGTGGCGCGGGTGAGCCGCAAGATCGATTGCACGAGCGCCAGCGCGTTTTTCGCCCGATGATCGACTTCGCGCGCCAGCAACGTCTGGCGCTCTTCGGCCTCCTTGCGGTCGGTAATGTCGAACGTCACGCCGCTCACGCGAACCACTTGGCCGGCTTTATCGATGGTGGCAGCCGCGCTACCGACGCACCACCGAACCTGACCGTCAGGGCGCAGTACCCGGAATTCCAACTGGTGCGCATGGCCGTCCTTGGACAAGCGCTCCAGCCCGGTTTGAAGGTGATGCCAATCGTCGGAATGGATGCGGGTGCGGATATTTTCCGGCGTCACCGCAAAGCTCTGCGGGTCGACGCCAAAAATTCGGTAGTGCCCGTCGTCCCAAAGGTAGTGGCCGGTGGTGATGTCCCAATCCCACGAGCCCATATTGCCGGCTGCCAGAGCGAGGCTTCGTCGCTGTTCGCTCTGCATGAGTTGCACGTTCGAGGCCTCCAGCGCGGCAGTCCGTTCCGCAACCCGGGCTTCCAGCTGCTGGTTCAACTGCTCAAGTTCGCGCGTCTTGCGGTAGAGCTCGGCGAACACCTTTACTTTCGCCCGCAACACCTCGGGGACGACAGGGACGGGCACATAGTCGACGGCCCCCATCTCATAGCCGCGCAGGCTGTCCATTTCGCTGAGTAAAATCGCGGAGATGAAAATGATTGCCGTCTTTTGAAACCGCGGATGGTCGCGGATCATCGCGGCCAGTTGGAACCCGTCCAGATCGGGCATGCAGACGTCGACCAGCACGACGGCGACATCCGACTTGAGGAGATGCTCAAGCGCCTCCCGGCCTGAACCTGCCTTGAGCAGGTTTTCGTTCAGGCCGTGGAGGATCGCTTCATAACTCAGCAGCTTGCCGGGCTGATCGTCGACGAGAAGGATATTGACTTTGTTATGCCCGGTCATGGCGATCTTTCAATTTAGCGGTGGAGCCACATGCGTAACGCCGACAAGAGTTGTTCGGTGTTCACCGGCTTTGCCAAATAGTCCGAGGCGCCGGCCTCCAGGCATTTTTCCCGATCGCCTTTCATCGCCTTCGCCGTCAGCGCGATGATCGGCAGCCGCCGCAGCTCCGGCTTGAGCCGAATGGCCTGCATGGTCTGATACCCGTCCATCTGCGGCATCATGATATCCATCAGCACGATCGCCAGGTCGGGTGTCGAGGCGACGAGATCGATTGCCTCGGTGCCGGTCGTGGCCGTGAGGACGCGCATGCCGCGGCGTTCCAGGACGCTGCTCAGCGCAAAGATGTTGCGGGCGTCGTCGTCGACCAAGAGTACAGTGCGGTTCTGCAGGTCCTCGTCGGAGCTGTTCAGTCGCTCGAGCATGCGCTGCTTTTCCGGCGGCAGATCGGTCACGACGCGGTGGAGGAAGAGGGCGGTCTCATCGAGCAGCCGTTCCGGCGATTCGACGCCCTTGACCACGATGCTGCGCGCCATGGTGTGCAATCGGGCATCTTCCTCGGGCGTCAATTCGCGTCCGGTAAAGACGACGACCGGAACATCGGCGATCGCCGCATCGGCGCGGATGGCTTCGAGCACGTCAAAGCCGGTCATATCGGGGAGCCGAAGGTCGAGCACGACGCAATCGCATACCTGATCGCGCAGGGTTTGCAGGGCCCCGGCGCCGGTTC
Source organism: Pseudolabrys sp. (assembly GCA_029945495.1). GTDB lineage: Bacteria > Pseudomonadota > Alphaproteobacteria > Rhizobiales > Xanthobacteraceae > Pseudolabrys. The sequence goes on from JAQSCR010000467.1 coordinate 10,438, forward strand.
CGGTCGTGACAATGTCGATGTCGTCGTGGCCGAGCAATTCTCTGATGCTCAGTTGCTCGGATGGATTGTCTTCGACCACGAGCAGACGCCGCCGGCGTGTCTGGGCGTATTCCTTGATGCGCGACAGCGCATCGTCGACGCCTTCAGTCGTTGTTGGCTTGGTGACGAAGGAAAACGCGCCGCGCGCCAGAGCGTGCTGGCGGTCTTCGTCCAGGGTGATGATCTGCACCGGAATATGGCGCGTCAGCGGGTTCTGCTTGAGCTGGTTGAGGACAGTCCAGCCAAGCATGTCGGGCAAGAACACGTCGAGCGACACCGCGCTCGGCTGGAACTGCTGCGCCAGGCTGAGCGCGTCCGAGCCGCGCGCGGCGGTCAATACCTTGAAACCTTTGTCGCGCGCCAAATCCATAATGACGCGGGCGTAATGGGGGTCGTCCTCGACCACCAGTAGGATCGAATCGCCGGGTTCGATTTCGAGCCGATCGTCGACGATATGCTCGACCATGTGGTTCGCGGTCGCGGTAGGCAATAGCGCCGGCGCTTGCATGGCCGATCGCGACGTGTCGTTCGCCGGCGGTTTGATGCCCGTCGACGGTCCGACATATTTGATCGGTAGGTAGAGCGTGAAGGCGCTGCCCTGGCCGGGCACGCTGCGCAGCTGAATCTCGCCGCCCAGCAGGTTTGACAGCTCGCGACTGATGGCGAGCCCCAGCCCGGTGCCGCCATATTTGCGGCTGGTGCTGGCGTCGGCCTGCTGGAACGCTTCGAAAATGATCTTTTGCTTCTCGGCCGGAATGCCGATGCCGGTGTCGGATACTTCGAATGCGACCACGGCGGGGGCTATGCTGAGGACCGCGTGTTCCGGGCTCCAGCCGCCCACCGCGGCCGACACGTTGAGCTTGACGCCGCCTTCCTTGGTGAACTTGAACGCGTTCGACAGCAGGTTCTTGAGAACCTGCTGCAGGCGCTTGGAGTCGGTGGTGATGCTGCGGTCCAGATGCGGATCGACGCGGACCTCGAACGACAAAGTGCGGTTTTCCGCTTCGTGACGGAACGGACGGGCGATCATGTCGAGCAGGTTGGACAAGGATACTTCTTCCTCGTCGACCGAGACCGTGCCGGATTCGATTTTGGAGAGGTCGAGAATGTCGCTGATGAGATTCAACAGGTCGGTGCCGGCGCCGTGGATGGTGCGGGCGAACTCGACTTGCTTGCCGGTCAGATTGCCGTCCGGATTTTCGGTCAGCTGCTGGCCCAGAATCAAGATGCTGTTCAGCGGCGTCCGCAGTTCGTGCGACATGTTGGCCAGGAACTCGGACTTGTACTTCGAGGTAAGCGCCAGTTCGCTGGCTTTTTCCTCGAGCGCCCGGCGGGCTTGTTCGATTTCCTGATTCTTGCGCTCGACTTCGACGTTGCGTTCGGCCAGCTGTTGCGCCTTCTGCTCCAACTGGTCGTTGGTCTGCTGAAGTTCTTTCTGCTGCGTTTGCAGCTCACCGGCAAGGTTTTGCGACTGTTTGAGCAGGCCTTCGGTCTGCATCGTCGCTTCGATCGAGTTCAACACGATGCCGATACTGGTGGTGAGCTGCTCGAGGAACGAGATCTGCAGCGCAGTGAACGACGATATCGAAGCGAGCTCGATCACGGCCTTCACCTGATCCTCGAACAGCACCGGCAGGACGATGATGTTCTGCGGCACCACCTTGAACAGCGCCGAGCCGATCGGCACCGCGTGGCTCGGAATTGCCGTAATCAGCAACCGGCGCTTTTCGGCGGCGCACTGGCCGATCAGCCGCTCGCCGACATGCAGCATCTGCGGATGGCCGGAACTGCCGTCGCCGGCGTAGGACGACAGCAGTCGCAGCACGCCGGTATCGTCGTTTTCGACCTGATAGATTACGCCGAGCTGGGCGTTGACGAGCTGCGTCAGTTCGGAGAG
>JAQSCR010000468.1 GCA_029945495.1 Pseudolabrys sp.
GGCTGGCGCCGGCGCCACCCTCAACGGCATGCCGATCGCGGCCAGCCGAGGGGCGGCGCTAGAAGGCGCCCGACTGGCCGGACCCAAGCGCTATCTCGAGCGGATGGCGGCGCTTGCGCCCGGTGGCCTGCCACAGCCGAAGGTCCATTCGCTGGCGCTCAGGCTCACCCGCGTCGCCCATGGCGCGCTCGATCTGGCTTTTGCGTCCCCCGGTAGCCATGACTGGGACCTTGCAGCAGCCGACCTTTTGGTGCACGAAGCCGGCGGTGCGATGACCGACCTGACCGGGCGGCCGTTGCGTTACAATCAACCCCTGACCGCGCACAAAGCCCTGATTGCCGCGGGGCCCGCCCGCCATGCTACGGTCATCGACCTGATGCGCGACCGCCTGCCTGAGTTCGCTTGAGCCCAGCCGGCGTTCAATCTTAAACCTCGTCCGAGTCCTCCGCCGGGACTTCCACGAAGGATCAAATCATGCCCAACCAGCCTGCCAAACAACTGCTCCACCTCGTGATCGGCGGCGAACTGACCAACCTGAGCGGCACCGAATTCAAGGACCTCGACAAGGTCGAGATGGTCGGCGTCTATCCGAACTACGCCACCGCCTACGTCGCCTGGAAGGCGAAGGCGCAGCAGACCGTCGATAACGCCCATATGCGCTATTTCATCGTCCATCTGCATCGTCTGCTCGATCCGGACCATCCGGAGAAGTGAGCCGAATAAGGGCCGGGAACATGATGGGCCGGGCCTGCGCACAAATCCCCAAGTCTGGGCAAGACCCAAGTCCGGGCAAGACGTCAATCCCGACGAGATATGCGTTTGGAAAAATGCTAGGCCCTAGCTCTGATTCAATCCCGAACCAAGCCGTTCCAAAGCGGGGGTCGATGCCACTACTAAAGCGGATCGTCGCATCGCCCGCATTCCTGTCCGCCGTCGGTTCGGTGGCGGCGTGGTATCTGCGGCTGGTGTGGCACACGAGCCGCCGCACGATCGAGCCGGCGACGATCTACGCCACCGTGCAGATGCCGGCGATCATCGCGATGTGGCACGGCCAGCATTTTCTGGCGCCCTTCATCAAGAAGGCGGATGCCAAGCATCGCGCCAAGGTGCTGATCTCGCGCCATCGCGACGGCGAGCTTAACGCGCGCGCAGCAGAGAAGCTCGGCATCGGCACCGTTCGAGGCTCCGGCGCGCATAACGGCGAATTCCACCGCAAGGGCGGCGCCGCGGCCTTCTCCGCGATGGTCGATGCCCTGGCGGAAGGCTACAATATGGCGCTCACCGCCGACGTGCCGAAAGTCGCGCGCGTCGCAGGCTTGGGCATCGTCAAGCTGGCGCAGCATTCCGGGCGTCCGATCTATCCGGTCGCGATCGCCTCGAGCCGCCGCATCGAACTCAAGAACTGGGACCGCACCGCGATCAATCTGCCGTTCGGCCGCATCGCCATGGTGGCGGGCGAGCCGATTACTGTGGCACGCGATGCCGACGACGCAACTCTGGAAGCCACGCGGCAACATGTCGAGCAAGAGCTGAACCGGGTGACGGCGCGCGCCTATGCGATCGTCGACCGGACCGGGACCAGCCCGCCGTGAGCGGCAACCTCACCTTGGTGTTGCGCGCCTACCGGCTGCTGTGGTCGGTAGCGGCGCCGTTCGCGCCGCTGCTGCTGGCGCGCCGGCTCAAGCGCGGCAAGGAGAACGGCGCGCGGCTCGACGAACGGCGCGGCGACGGCCGGACCATGCGGCCACCCGGCGCGCTGGTCTGGCTGCACGCGGCCAGCGTCGGCGAACTGGCCAGCGCCTTGCCGCTGATCGCGCGCATCGCCAAGCGCGCCGTCAATGTGCTGGTGACCACCGGCACGGTGACGTCGAGCGAACTGGCCGAACAGCGGCTGCCGCAAGGCGTCGTCCATCAATTCCTGCCGCTCGACGCGCCGCGTTTCATGCGCCGCTTCCTCGACCGCTGGCAGCCCGACCTGGCGCTGTTTGTCGAATCCGATCTGTGGCCGAACATGATGATCGAGACGTCGCGGCGCAACGTACCGATGATCCTGATCAACGGACGGCTGTCGGATAATTCGTTCCAGCGCTGGCGCTATCTACCGAAGACCATCGGCAATCTGCTGCGGCGGTTCGATCTTTGCCTTGCCGGCACGCCGGCCGACGCCATGCGCCTGAGCGAGCTGGGCGCGCCGCGCGTGCTGACCAGCGGCAACCTCAAGCTCGACGTGCCGCCGCCGCCGGCCGACCCCGCCAAACTCGCCGAACTCAGCGCCGCCATCTTCGGCCGTCCGGTGATTGCCGCGACCTCGACGCATGCCGGCGAGGATGCACTGATCGTCGAGGCGCATTCCCGGCTGCGGCCGAATTTTCCTGGTCTGCTGACGGTGATCGCGCCGCGCCATCCCGAACGCGGCGCAGCCGTCGCCGAGATCGCGCAAGGCGCCGGGCTGACCGCCGCCTTGCGCTCGCGCGGCGAACTGCCAAGCGACGCTACCGATATTTATGTGGCCGACACGATGGGCGAGTTGGGCCTGATCTACCGGCTGGCGCCGGTGGTCTTTGTCGGCGGCTCGCTGGTGCGCCACGGCGGACAAAATCCGATCGAGCCGGCCAAGCTCGGCGCCGCCATCCTGCATGGGCCGCATGTCTGGAACTTCGCCGATATCTACCAGGCGCTCGACCAGGCGCGCGGCGCCGAGCCCGTGCTCGACGAGGACCGCCTGACCGCGGCGCTCGCCGCCATGCTCGCCGACCGCCAAGCATGCGCGCGCAGCGCCGCGGCCGCGCGCCAGACCGTCGACGCGCTTGGCGGCGCGCTCGAGCGCACGCTGCAATCGCTCGATCCCTATCTGATGGATCTGTTACTGCCGCAGCGGAGTCGCCAAGGAGAGGCCCATGCGTGAGCCGGGCTTCTGGTGGCGGCAACCGGGCCTGGCGTCGGCCGTGCTGGCGCCGTTCGGCAAAGCCTATGGCGCGATCGCCGAAAAGCGCATGGCCAGGACCGGCACGCGCGCCGGCGTGCCAGTGCTGTGCGTCGGCAACTTCACGCTCGGCGGCGCCGGCAAGACGCCGACCGCGCTGATGCTGGTGGAATTGCTGCGCGCGGCTGGTGAGACTCCGTTTTGCCTCACGCGCGGTTACGGCGGCAGCAATACGCGGCCGCGACTGGTCGACGCCGCCAGCGATGCCGCCAGCGTGGTCGGCGACGAGGCGTTGCTGCTGGCGCGGGTCGCACCGACGATTGCTGCGCGCAACCGCGTGCTCGGCGCAGGCCTGGCCAAGGCCAAAGGCGCCAAGGTCATCGTCATGGACGACGGATTGCAGAATGCCTCGCTCGCCAAGGATCTGAGCATCGCCGTCATCGACGGCCGGCGCGGCATCGGCAATTCTCACGTGTTTCCGGCCGGGCCGTTGCGCGCGCCGCTCGCCGCGCAGCTCAAGCGCTGCGATGCGCTGCTGGTGATCGGCGACGACGTCCGCGCCCGCGACGTTATCGCGCAAGCCGGCACATTGCCGGTGTTTCATGGACGATTGGTGCCGCAGCCGGCCGCTGTCGCCGCGCTGCACACCTGCAAGGTGCTGGCTTTTGCCGGCATCGGCGACCCGGACAAGTTCTTTGCCACGATCGAACAGGCCGGCATTGCGATCGGCACGCGCCGTGCCTTTGCCGACCATCACCGCTACAGCGCCGAGGAGGCCGCCGAACTGGTGATGGCGGCGGAACACGACGGGCTGACCATGCTCACGACCGAGAAAGACCACGCGCGCATGGCCGGCGATCCGGCGCTTGTCACGTTTGCCGCGCAGACGCAGGTGCTGCCGGTGGCGCTTGAAGTCGACGAGATGGAGGCGTTGCGCGCGCTGGTGCTCGGCCGGTTGCGGCGCTAAGGCGCGGCTAGCTCTTGGTCAGCTCTTGGCGAGTTCTTTGTGCCGCTGCAGCACCGCCTCCGGCGAGACATAGGCCTCCTGCCGGTCGACGCTCCAATATTTGAGCTCGTCGAGCGCGATCGGCACGCCGGTCACCGCGCAGCGCACGAAGGCGCCGGGACGCACCACGCGGAAATCGCCATCGAGGTATTTCACCTCCGCCTCGCCATTGGGCGAGTGGGAATGATCGAAGCGATTGAGCAAAGCGGCCTCCGTGGCTGTCCGACGCGAGTGATCGATACAATGTAGTCGTTCAGCCGCGCCAGTGAAACCCATTGAAAAGGCGATTTTCGGTCCTTCTCACGAGCCAAACAAACTGCCCTGCCCGCCTGAACCTTCGCCGCCGCGCGGGCGCGACGGCTTGGGCCGGGCCGGCGCAACCGACGCTTCCGGCGCAAGCACTGGCGGTGCGCGTTCGCTTGGCGAGCCGCCGCCATTCGCGGTCGCAGCAACGCGGCCGTCGGCGAACTCGATATCAAGCCGCATGCCGCCCGACACGCCAGCGGCGGCGCGCAACGGATGGCCCTCGCCATCGCGCACCAGAGCGAAGCCGCGCTTGAGCACTTCGCGGTACGAGAAGGCCGCGAGCAGACGTTCGGCGCGTTCGACGCGCGCCTGATGCTGCTTGAGCAGCGCCAGGGTGGCGCGCTGCGAGCGCTCGCCGAAAGCCGTCACACGCTCGCGCGCGCGTTCGATGCGGGCCGAATGCGCCTGTGCATTGGCAACCAGGCTCGCCTTGAGGCGCTGGTTCAGGCTGTTGTAGCGCTCGCGCCGCCGCTCGACCGTGTTCGACAGCAGTTGCGGCGCCAGCCGCGTGGCGACGCGCGAATACTGCGTATGATGGACCTGCGCATTGGCGCGCAGCGCGCGCGGCAACCGTTCCGCCAGGCCATCAAGTTGCTGGCGCGGCTCGGCCAGAATGTCTTTCGGCAGACCGCGCGCCAGCATGGTGAGTTCGCGACGGTGCCGCTCCAGCCCGCGCTGCAAGCCCGCATATTTGCGGTTACCCAGCGCATTGAGCGTCGACAGCAACTCGCTGCGCACCGGCACCGCCATTTCGGCGGCCGCCGTCGGCGTCGGCGCGCGCCGGTCGGAGGCAAAATCGATCAAGGTGATATCGGTCTCGTGGCCGACCGCGGAAATCAGCGGGATCATGCTGGCCGCGGCCGCCCGCACCACGATCTCCTCGTTGAACGACCACAGGTCCTCGAGCGAGCCACCGCCGCGCGCGACGATGATCAGATCGGGACGCGGAATCTTTCCAGTTTCCTTGCCGCCCTCGGGCAGCGCGTTGAAGCCGGCAATCGCGTTCGCCACTTCGCCGGCGGACGCTTCGCCCTGCACCCGCACCGGCCACACCAGCACGTGGCGCGGGAAACGGTCGGCCAGCCGATGCAGGATGTCGCGAATGACCGCGCCGGTCGGCGAGGTGACGACGCCGATCACTTCGGGCAGGAACGGAATGAGCTGCTTGCGCGCCTCGTCGAATAGGCCCTCGGCGGCGAGCTTCTTCTTGCGCTCCTCTAGGAGCTTCATCAGCGCGCCGACGCCGGCGGGCTCCAGGCTGTCGATGACGATCTGGTATTTCGACGAGCCGGGGAAGGTCGTCAGCTTGCCGGAGACGATGACGTCGAGGCCCTCTTCCGGCTTCACCCGCATGCGGGCGAAATTGCCTTTCCAAATGACGCCTTCCAGAACGGCCTTGTCGTCCTTGAGGCGGAAATAGCAGTGGCCGGAGGGCGAGGCGCCGCGGAAGCCCGAAATCTCGCCACGCACCCGCACGAAACCGTAAGCGTCCTCGACCGTGCGCTTGAGCGCCGCCGACAGCTCGGAAACGCTCCATTCCACAACGTTATTGAGGGCGGGGTCGGCCATCGGGTCCGAATCTCTTGCAGGGGTCAGGGAGCATGTTACACCACACGCGGATCAACCCATAAAGACCCGCATCTCCATGAATATCCTCATTCTCGGTTCCGGCGGACGCGAACACGCGCTGGCCTGGAAGATCGCCGCCAGCCCGCTGACCACCAAGCTGTATTGCGCGCCAGGCAATGCCGGCATCGCGCAGGAGGCCGAATGCGTCGCGCTCGATATCACCGACCATGCGGCGGTGATCGCCTTCTGCAAAACGAGCAAAATCGACTTCGTCGTGGTCGGCCCGGAAGGCCCGCTCTGCGCCGGCATCGTCGACGATCTGGAGGCCGCCGGCTTCAAGAGTTTCGGTCCGAGCAAATGGGCGGCGCGGCTGGAAGGCTCCAAGGGCTTCACCAAGGATCTGTGCAAGACCAACAAAATTCCGACCGCCGCCTATGAGCGCTTCAAGCGCGCCGAGCCGGCGAAGGACTACGTGCGCAAGCATGGCGCGCCGATCGTGGTGAAGGCCGATGGACTTGCCGCCGGCAAGGGCGTCGTCGTCGCCTCGACCGTCACGGAGGCGGAAGCCGCCATCGACATGATGTTCGATGGCGGATTGGGAACGCCCGCCTGGGAAATCGTCATCGAAGACTGCATGGTCGGCGAGGAAGCCTCGTTCTTCGCGCTGTGCGATGGCGAGACCGCGATTCCCTTGGCGTCGGCGCAGGACCATAAGCGCGTCGGCGACGGCGACACCGGCCCGAACACCGGCGGCATGGGCGCCTATTCGCCGGCGCCGATCATGACGCAGGCGATGAACCAGCGCGTGATGGACGAGATTATTTTTCCGACCGTCCGCGCGCTGAAGAAGGCCGGCGCGCCGTTCAAGGGCGTGCTGTTCGCCGGGCTGATGATCACCAAGGATGGCCCGCAGCTGATCGAATACAATGTCCGCTTCGGCGATCCGGAAACCCAGGTCATCATGCTGCGGCTGATGTCGGATCTGTTGCCGGCACTGATCGCTTCGCGTGATGGACAGCTCAAGAATTTTGATCTGCGCTGGTATCCGGACGCTGCTCTCACAGTTGTGATGGCGGCCAAAGGTTATCCGGGCAGTTACACGAAAGGTACCGTCATCGAAGGTCTCGCCGACGCCGCGCAAGTCGAAGGCGTCGAGATTTTTCACGCCGGCACAAGAATGGATGGCGATCACATTGTCGCGAACGGCGGGCGCGTGCTGAATGTGTGTGCGCGCGGCAACAGTGTCGCGCAGGCACAACAAAGTGCCTATGCGGCCGTCGATAAAATCAAGTGGCCGGATGGATTTTGCCGCCGCGACATCGGTTGGCAGGCGATTGCGCGCGAAAGTAAATGACATCTCGGTAATCTTTGCGGCAACTATGGCGACAAATGTCACGCGCATAACCGCGCCATAAATCAAAATACTTTTTGAATAGCTCGTATGCAATGCGCGCGCTGTTGCAGCGCAGACGGCTGCCTATGTGGGTCGGACGGGCACGACGTCGTGCCTAACAAACCAGGAGACACACTATGAAGAAGTTTTTCATCGCCGCTGCGCTCGTTGCCGCTGTTGCGTCGCCGGCGCTGGCCGCATCGAGCCATCACGCGCGCAACAGTGCAGCGACGCAAGGCGCCTACGCGGCCGCGGAAGATTCCTACGCCTACGCCCGGCCGGCCGCGGACACCGTTGTCGCCGACGGCAAGATCATCGGCCGCGACCCGGATGTTTTCATCCGCCAGCAGCTTCTGCGCGAAGGCGATCACAACGATCAGAACGGCTACTAACGACAGCAGCCGCTCACAAGCGAAGCAGAGCCCGGCTACGGCGCCGGGCTTTGCTTTCTGTGCCTGAGTTCGGGAGAACGACGGCCAGGCGCAATCGGAGAGACAATTCGGGCAGCGGCGGTTACTCTCTCGCGTATCGCGAACGTCATGCGATACGCGGAGATTGCCATGCCCGAGCTCGCCGATTTGTTTCCGGATTTCGCCACGCACCTGGTCGACACATCGATCGGCAAGATGTTCGCACGCGCCGGCGGCAAGGGGCCGCCGCTGTTGCTGCTGCACGGCTACCCGCAGACGCATGTCATCTGGCATCGCGTCGCGCCGGTATTGGCGCAACGTTTTTCGCTGGTCGTTCCCGATCTGCCCGGTTACGGCGCCTCGGCGGCGCCGCCGGCGGACGTCGATCATGCGCCCTACGACAAGCGTTCGATGGCCAAGGCCATGGTCGAGGTGATGCAATCGCTTGGCCACGAGCGCTTCCGCCTCGCCGGTCATGACCGCGGCGGCCGCGCCGCCTACCGGCTGGCGCTCGATCATCCGTCCCGCGTCGAACGCCTGGCAACCCTTGATATCATCCCGACCGCCGAGATGTGGCGCAGCTGGGATCGCGCCATGGCGATGAAAGCCTACCACTGGACCTTCCTGGCGCAGCCGGCGCCGCTGCCGGAAATGCTGATCGAAAAGGCGGCAGTGGCCTACCTTGAATGGAAGCTCAAAAGCTGGGCCAAGACCGACGCCTTCGATCCGCGCGCGCTCGATCACTACCGCGCGGCGTTTTGCGACAACGCCCATATCCACGCCCATTGCGAGGATTATCGCGCCGGCGCGACCGTGGACGTCGCCCACGACGATGCCGACCTTGCGGCCGGCCGGACCATCGATTGCCCGATGCTGGCGCTCTGGGGTTCCGGCGGCTTTCCAAGCCAGACCTCCGGGCCGCTCGACATCTGGCGAAAATGGGCCCCCAAGGCGGAGGGCCAGGCGATTGACTCCGGGCACTTCCTGCCCGAGGAAAACCCCGACGCCACCGCCACGGCGCTGCTAGAGTTCTTCGGCCGCGCGTAAGCTCATTGTCATTCCGGGGGACACCGGAAGACCGACAACAACGAAGGAGACGCCTTTCATGCACCCCGTGCTTCGGCTTTACGAAGATGTCCTGTCCAGCGCCGAAAATGTCGAATTCCGGCTGGCCGCCCTGCCGCGCTTCATCTTCGTGGTGTATGGCTCCGCCTCCATCGACGGCAAGGTCCTGCGCGAAGGCGATACCTGGCAGGGCAGCGACGCCACCACGGTGAAACCGGGCGCCGATGGGCTCACCATCTGGCGCTGGGAACTGACGCGCGGCGATCAGGGCTCAACGGTCGCCTGCGCGCCGGGCATGCTGACGCACGAGAAGCTGTCGGCCTATCTCGAAACCTTGCCGAAGGGCGACCTCTTGATGCGCGGCGACAGCGTCGCCTTTCCGCCCGGCGGGTGCGCTTACAAACATAGCCATCAGGGCCCGGGCATCCGCTGCCTGATCGAAGGCGGCATCCGCATCGACACGCACGGCCGCTCGACCTCCTATGGCGTCGGCGGCGCCTGGTACGAAAGCGGCCCCGACGCGGTGTTCGCGCAAAGCTCGAGCGACAAGCCGACCCGCTTCATCCGCGTGATGATCCTGCCGCGCGAACTGACCGGCAAGAGTTCGATCCAGTACGTCAACGAGCCGAAGCCGCAGAGCTACAAGATCTACGCCGACGCGCCAATCGAGTTTTCGGGCAAGAGGTGATGACCGGCATCGACCGTCAACAAGCCTTCTCAGGCACCAAAGAGTCGGCGCCCACGCTGCGGCTCGATGCGGCGCGGCTGGAAGCCTATCTCGTCGAACACGTCAAAGGCTTTGCCGGCCCGCTGACAGTCCAGCAGTTCAAGGGCGGCCAGTCGAACCCGACCTATCTCTTGGAGACGCCGGCGCGGCGTTATGTGCTGCGGCGCAAGCCGCCGGGCAAACTGCTGCCGTCGGCGCACGCGGTCGATCGCGAATACCGCGTCATCGGCGCGCTTTATGCGCAAGGCTTCCCCGTCGCCGAACCGTTGTGTTACTGCGCCGACGACAGCGTCGCCGGCACGGCGTTCTATATCATGGGCTTTGCCGACGGCCGCGTGTTCTGGGAGCCGCAGATGCCGGGCTCCAATCCGACCGAACGCGCCACGGTCTATGATGCGATGAACGAAACAATCGCGCGGCTGCACACATTCGATCCGGCTCAGATCGGCCTCGCCGATTTCGGCCGCGGCGAAAATTACGTTGCGCGCCAGGTCGATCGCTGGTCGAAGCAATACCGCGCCTCCGAGACCGAGAAGATCGACGCCATGGAGCGGCTGATCGAATGGCTGCCGCTGCATATTCCGCCGGCAGGACCATCGCGGCTGGTGCATGGCGATTACCGCATCGACAATCTCATCGTCGCGAAGGACGAGCCGAAGGTTCTGGCGGTGCTGGACTGGGAATTATCGACGCTCGGCGATCCACTCGCCGATTTCACCTATCACCTGATGGCCTGGCACATGCCGGTCACCGAAAGCGCGGCCGGCACGGCCACGCTGGCCGGCCACGATCTCGAGCGTCTCGGCATTCCGTCGATGGCGGATTATGTCGGCGCTTACGTCGCGCGCACCAGGCTCGATCCGCGTCCGCATCTGCCGGTCTATCTCGCCTATAATTTCTTCCGCATCGCCGCGATTCTGCAGGGCATCATCGGCCGCGTCCGTGACGGCACGGCGACCTCGGACTTCGCGCCGAAGAAGGCCGACATGATCCGCCCGCTTGCCGACAAAGCGTGGCAATTCGCGCGCGACGCCGGCGCCCGCTAAGCGTTACGGTCAACAATTCCTTACTCGGTACCCCCGCGTTTCACCGACGGCGCTTGTGGTTCATTGAGACCTGCCGATTAGCCTCGGCGGCATCATGAGGAAAATTCGGTCCATGAGCATCACCAGTATCGGCATCCAGTCCATCAGCGGTCGGACCGGGACTCCGTTGCAGCCGCAGCCGCAACCACCGGCGAACGAAAACGAGCGCAGCGAACCGGCCGACGCGCCGGAGTCCGAGGAAGCAAAGCAAGCGCCGCCGCCCGGCATGGGCAAGCTCGTCGACGTCACGGTGTAACGGACCGGCGACTAGAGCCTTTCCGGCTTTGATAGAATCAAAGCCGGGGCTCTAGCTCTTTGTTTTGACGCGTTTTCTTCACGCGAACCGGTTTCCACTTCGCTCGAAAACGCTCTATCGCCGCGCCTGGAAAAAATCCTTCAGCAGGCCTGCGCATTCGCTTTCGCCGATGCCGCCATAGACCTCGGGCCTGTGGTGGCAGGCCGGGCTTTCAAAAAACCGCACGCCATTCTCGATCGCCCCGCCCTTGAGATCGCTGGCGCCGAAATAGAGCCGCCGCACGCGCGCGAATGACAACGCCCCGGCGCACATGGCGCAGGGCTCCAGCGTGACATAGAGATCGCAATCGGTCAGCCGCTCGGAGCCGAGCGCGGCCGCCGCCGCGCGGATGGCGATCAGTTCGGCATGGCCGGTCGGGTCCTTGTCGGCCAAAGTCCGGTTACCGGCGCGCGCCAGAACCTCACCGTTGCGCACGATCACGCAGCCAACCGGCACCTCGCCGCGCGCCGCGGCGGCGCGGGCCTCGTCGAGGGCCATTTGCATGAAGCTCTGGGTGGGCGGGACAGGCGGCATCAGGTCTGCTATCAGGCGACCATCATGCCCGACAAGACCCAAAAAGACATTCCCGGCGAACGCATCGCCAAGGTCATGGCCCGCGCCGGGCTGGCCTCGCGGCGCGAGGCCGAGGCCTGGATCGCGCAAGGCCGCGTTTCGGTCAATGGCGCGGTGATTTCCTCGCCGGCGCTCAATGTGATGCCGTCCGACCGCATCGTCATCGACGGCCAATCGATGCCGACCGCTGAGCGCACCCGGCTGTTCCTGTACCACAAGCCGCGCGGCCTGGTGACCACCCACTCCGACCCGGAAGGGCGGCCGACCATTTTCGCGTCGCTGCCGAAGACCCTGCCGCGCGTCGTCAGCGTCGGCCGGCTCGACATCAACACCGAGGGCCTGCTGCTGCTGACCAATGACGGCGGCCTGGCGCGTGTGCTCGAATTGCCGGCGACCGCCTGGCTGCGCCGTTACCGGGTGCGCGCCAATGGCCGCATCGACCAGGCGACGCTCGACACCTTGCGCGAGGGCATTACCGTCGAGGGTGTGCACTACGGCCCGATCGAGGCGACTTTGGAACGCGAACAAGGCGCCAATGCCTGGCTGATGTTTGCGATCCGCGAAGGCAAGAACCGCGAAATCAAGAAAGTCTTGGAGTCGCTCGGCCTGCGCGTCAATCGACTCATCCGCGTCGCCTTCGGCCCGTTCATGCTCGGCGATCTGCCCGAGGGCACGGCCAAGGAAGTCGAGACCGCGGCGTTGCGCGCCGAACTGGGCGAGAAGATCGTCACTGAGTCCGGCGCCGATTTCGACGCGCCTTTGGTCAGCGACGAGGAACGGGTGCGCAAGCCGAACGCCAAACGGATGCGCGAGGAACGCAGGCCGGGGCGCGGCGAACCGTCGCGCCGCGACGGCCGGCCGTCGCTCGATTCCG
>JAQSCR010000469.1 GCA_029945495.1 Pseudolabrys sp.
TCGGTCGACCAAACGATCGCAAACAAAAGGACGATGGCGAACAATCCGTATTGCGCATCGGCCCGCAGCAACACCGGCGCGGCAAACATTGCCGCCGCGTAGAAAACGCCGGCCGCGACCCAGACCGCTCCTTTGACCAGCCGCGTCCATTCCCACAACACCGCGCCGGCGGCGACGGCCCAGAACAGCACGAACGGCCAGCCGCCGAAATACGCCGCGGCCACCGCCAGCGGCGCCAGCACTGCCGCCGAGACAATGCGGAGTGCCAGATTGCTTAGGGGCATAGCCACGGGGCTCAGGAACCGGTCTTGACCGGGGTCGTGGGAGCGGTCTTGGCGGCAAGGCCGCAAAACCGCCGCTCACGCTGCTGATATTCACGGATTGCGCCTTCAAATACCGCGCGATCGAAGTCCGGCCAGTTGACCGGCACGAACACCAGTTCGCTGTAGGCCGATTGCCACAACAGAAAATTGGACAGCCGCTGCTCGCCGCTGGTGCGGATGATCAGATCGGGATCGGGCAGATCGGCGGTGTCGAGATAACCACCGACGCTGTCGATGGTGACGTCTGCCGGCTTGAGGCGGCCTTGCGCCACGTCCTCGGCAATCCGGCGCGCGGCGCGCGCGATTTCCTGACGCGCGCCGTAATTGAACGCGACCACCAAAGTCAGTCCGGTATTGTCCTTGGTCAACTCCTCCGCCTCGACCAGCAAACGGCCGATATCGGCGGCGAGCCCTGCCCGCTCGCCAATGATGCGCACACGCACGCCGCTGCGATGCAGCTCGGCCAAATCATTGCGGATGAAACGGCGCAGCAGCCCCATCAGTTCGCCGACTTCCGCGGCCGGCCGCGACCAGTTCTCCGAACTGAAGGAAAAAATCGTGATGATCTTGATGCCGATCTCGCCGGCGGCGCGGATCGTGCGGCGCAAGACTTCGACGCCGCGGCGGTGTCCTTCCACGCGCGGCAGACCGTGCGCCGCCGCCCAGCGGCCGTTGCCGTCCATGATGATGGCGACATGGCGCGGCACCGCGGACGTCGGCGTATCGTCGGCGGTCTCAGTGCTCTGCGGGACCTCGGCCTCGGACATAATTTGCGACCTCAGACGGTGAGGATCTCCTTTTCCTTGCCCGCGAGCAGCTGATCGATTTCGGCAATGCCGGCGTCGGTGGCCTTCTGGACGTCGGCGGTGAAACGCTCGATCTCGTCCTTGCCGTGTTCCTTCTCGAGCTTTTTGAGGGTGTCGAGCGCATCGCGCCGCACATGACGCACCGCGACGCGCGCGTTCTCGGCGTATTTATGCGCCAGCTTGACCAGTTCCTTGCGGCGCTCCTGATTGAGTTCCGGAATGCGCAGACGAATGGTCTGGCCATCGGTCGCCGGCGACAGGCCGAGATTGGAATCGACGATGCCCTTTTCGACCGCCTTGACCAGCGACTTGTCCCAGACATTGACCGCGATCATGCGCGGCTCGGGAATAGTGACGCTCGCCACCTGCGTAATCGTCATCATTGCGCCGTAGGCGTCGACCATCACCGGATCGAGCAGATGGGCGGAGGCGCGGCCGGTCCGCAAGCCCGACAGTTCGGTCTTGAGCGCGGCACTGGCGCCATGCATGCGGCGCTTTATTTCATTGATGTCGTGCGTTGCGTTTGCCATGACGTTTCCCCCAACAATAGACGGCTGACTTTAGCCTTAGGCGCGAATCCCGGTTCGGGCGTTCGCGGACGTCAGCCAGATAGTAGTTCCGCGCGGACAGATTAACCGACGATCGTCGTGCGTCCCTTGCCGCGCAGCACCGTCTCGATCGCGCGGTCGTCGGCGATCGAGAAGACGATGATAGGCGTCCGGTTCTCCCGGGCAAGCGCGAAGGCGGCGCCGTCCATTACCCGCAGATCCTTTTCGATCGCCTCCTGATGGCTGATGCGCTCGTAACGCTTGGCGTTCGGGTCCTTCTTGGGGTCGGCCGTATAGACCCCGTCGACATTGGTGGCTTTGAGCACCGCCTGGCAGTCGAGCTCGGCGGCGCGCAGGACGGCGGTGGTGTCGGTGGTGAAGAATGGATTGCCGGTTCCGGCGGCCAGCAGGACGACCCGGCCTTTGGCCAGGTTCTTCATGGCGCGCTTGCGGTTATAGGTTTCGCAGACCGCGGTCATGGCGAGCGCCGAAAGCGTGCGGGCTTCGCACCCTTGCCGCTCGATCGCCGCTTCCAGCACCAGGCAGTTCATCACCGTCGCCAACATGCCCATGGTGTCGCCGACCGGGCGCGGCACGCCGCGGTTCGACACTTCGACGCCGCGGAAGATGTTGCCGCCGCCAACGACGACGCCGAGTTCGACGCCGAGCCTGGCGGTCGCCGCCAGATCGGCGGCAATGCGCTCGACGGTCGCCTGATCGATGCCGAAGGGCTTGGCGCCGTTGAGTGCCTCGCCCGACAGCTTGACGATGACGCGCTTGTAAATCGGATCAGTCATGAAGTGGCGACCCTCAAATCATCGGCACATCGTCGCGAACGCGAAACCGGCGCCCCAAGGGGCGCCGGCGCTAAATTCAGCTCTGGCCGGCCGCCGCAGCGACTTCCGCGGCGAAATCGGCTTCCTGTTTCTCGATACCTTCGCCGAGACCGTAGCGCACGAAACCCACGATCTTGATCGGGCCACCGACTTTGCCTTCGGCTTCCTTGACCGCCTGCGCCACCGACTTCTTGCCGCTGTCGTCGAAGATGAACGGCTGCTCGAGGAAGGTCTGTTCCTTGTAGAAGGTCTTGAGACCGTTCTCGACGATCTTCTCTATCATCGCCTCGGGCTTGCCCTGCTGGCGGAACTTGTCGGCCAGCACATCCTTTTCGCGCTTGACGATTTCAGGCGAAACGCCGGACGCGTCGAGCGCCAGCGGATTGGACGACGCCACATGCATGGCCAATTGGCGGCCGAGCGCGGTCAGCTCATCGACATTACCGGTCGATTCGAGCCCAACCAGCACGCCGATCTTGCCAAGACCTTCGCTCACCGCATTGTGGATATAGCTGCCGATCACGCCCTTGGAGACTTCGACCACGGCGGCACGGCGCAGCGACATGTTCTCACCGATCTTGGCGATGGTGTCGTTGATCGCTTCGCCGACGGTGATGCTGCCAACCTTGGCGCCCTTGATCGCTTCGACGTCGGTGCCGACGTCGAAAGCGACATTGGCGGCCATCTTGACGAGGCCCTGGAACAGATCGTTGCGGGCAACGAAGTCGGTTTCCGAATTCAGTTCGACCACGACGGCCTTGGGGCCGCGCACGGTGATGCCGATCAGGCCTTCGGCGGCAACGCGGCCGGATTTCTTGGCGGCCTTCGACAGGCCCTTCTTGCGCAGCCAGTCCTGGGCGGCATCCATTTCGCCGCCGGTCTCGCTCAGCGCGGCCTTGCAATCCATCATGCCTGCGCCGGTCGACTCGCGCAGTTCCTTGACCATTTGTGCGGTGATCTGTGCCATCTCGATAATTCCTTGAAACCGTCGCGACCGGCCGGGCCGCCGACGTCATTCAATCCAGATTTAAAGCGACCGGCGCCCGCGTTAAGCCGCGGGCGCCAGCCTTTTATTATTCGGCTTCCGCCGTCATCTGCTTGGCCTTGGCGACCCAGCCATCGACACGGCCCGGCAGGCCGACCTCTTCGCCGACGTTATGCGCGGCGGTGGGCGAGAGTTCGGCGATCTGGGTGTAGTGGAAGATGCCGAGATCGTTGAGCTGCTTCTCGATCGCCGGCGAAATGCCGGTCAGCTTCTTGAGGTCGTCGGCAACGCCGCGCGGACCGGCAAGCTGCTCGAAGCCAAGGTCGGCCGGCGCGGTCGGGATGGTTTCGATCATGACCGGCTTCTCGGCAGCGCCGAGATCGACGCCACGCTCGCCCTGCGAGCGCGAAATGCCGTCAAGCGCGGCGCGCGCGATGAGGTCGCAATACAGCGACACCGCGCGGGCGGCGTCATCGTTGCCCGGGACCGGATAGGTGATGCCGTTCGGGTCACAGTTGGTGTCGACGATCGCCGCAACCGGGATGTTGAGCCGGCGCGCTTCCTTGATCGCGATGTCTTCCTTGTTGGTGTCGATCACGAAAATCAGATCGGGCACGCCGCCCATGTCCTTGATGCCGCCGAGCGAACGGTCGAGTTTGTCGCGTTCGCGCTGCATCGTCAGGCGCTCTTTCTTGGTGTAGCTGGCCGCGCCGCCGGTGCCGAGCATCTCCTCGAGCTTGCGCAGGCGCGAGATCGAACCGGAGATGGTCTTCCAGTTGGTCAGCGTGCCGCCGAGCCAGCGCGAATTGACGTAATACTGCGCCGACTGCTTGGCCGCCGCGGCGATGCCGTCGGCCGCCTGGCGCTTGGTGCCGACGAACAGGATGCGGCCGCCTTTGGCGACGGTGTCGCTCACCGCCTGCAGCGCCTTATGCAGCATCGGCACGGTCTGGGCGAGATCGACGATGTGGATGTTGTTGCGGGTGCCGAAGATGTATTGACCCATCTTCGGGTTCCAGCGGTGGGCCTGATGGCCGAAGTGGACGCCAGCTTCCAATAGCTGACGCATCGTGAAGTCAGGAATAGCCATTCTAATTCTCCGGTTGATCCGCCGCGAATGTGTGTGAGCCCCCTAAAGGGACCACCGGAAGGCCTTTTTGACCCATTGTCGGGGCCTAAAGCCAACATCCGCGTGAGTGATGTGCCGGGCTTATATAGGTGCAATTGCCCATAAGCAAGGCGGATTGGGCCGGTTTTGACCCCTCAAAGCGCCTCGACCTGGACGACGCCCGGCACCGCCTTGATGGCGCCGGCGATCTGCGGCGAGACCTTGAAGCGCCCCGGCAGCTTGACCTCGACCTCGGCCCCCTGACGCAGCATCAGCACGACGCTGACCTCGCCGTCGCCGCCGGAACGGGGCGCCGAGGCTTCCAGCCTTTTGGCGAGGCCCTCGAGCGGCGCGTGGTCGCGCAGGAAAATGCGCAGGCCCTTCTGCAGATTGGCGGCGGCTGCGTCCAACGGCTCGGCCGACTGGATGCGGGCGCGCACGTCGTCGCCCTGTACCTCGGCCGACAGCACCAGCAGCACCGCGGTGCCCGGCTCCAGCAGATCGCGGTATTCGGCGAGGCCTTCCGAGAAGATCACCGCCTCGTAATGCCCGGTCGGGTCGGACAGGCCGAAGATGCCCATCTTGTTGCCGGTTTTGGTGCGGCGTTCTTGCCGCGACACCACGGTACCGGCGACTTTGCCGGCGGTCGCGCCGTTTTTCACCGCGCGCGAGAATTCGGCCCAGGACTGCACCCGCAGTTTCTTCAGCACGGCGGTGTAGTCGTCGAGCGGATGGCCGGACAGGAAGAAGCCGACCGCTTCGTATTCGCGCTTCAGCTTTTCCGCCGGCAGCCAGGGTTCGATCGCCGGCAGCGCGATTACTTCGCGCTGACCGCCGCCGCCGAACAATTCGCTCTGCCCGACCGCCGCGGTCTCGTGCGTATGTTGCGCCCGGCCCATGATGACGTCGACCGCACCGAGCACGCGGGCGCGGTTCTGGTCGAATTCATCGAAGGCGCCGGCCTGCGTCAGGCTCTCCAGCACGCGCTTGTTGACGGCGCGCGGATTGATGCGGCTGGCGAAATCGGCAAGGTCCGCGAACGGGCCGTTGGCGCGCGCTTCGACGATCGACTCGACCGCCTGCTTGCCGACGCCCTTGAGCGCGGCGAGCGCATAGATGATCGTATTGCCGTCGACGTCGAAGGCGACGCCGGACCGGTTGATCGACGGCGGATCGACCTTGATGCCGATGCGCTCTGCTTCGGCGCGGAATTCCGAGAGTTTGTCCGTATTCCCCATATCAAGTGTCATCGACGCCGCCAGGAACTCGACCGGATAGTTGGCCTTCATATAGGCGGTCTGATAGGCGACCAGCGCGTAAGCGGCAGCATGACTCTTGTTGAAGCCGTAATCGGCGAAGCGCTCGAGCAATTCGAAAATCGCTTCCGCCTGCGCCTTATCGATGCCGCGCGCGGTGCAACCCGCGACGAAGATGCTCGACTGCTTCTGCATCTCGCTGCGGATCTTCTTGCCCATGGCGCGGCGCAACAGATCGGCGTCGCCGAGCGAATAGCCGGCGAGAATTTGCGCCGCCTGCATCACCTGTTCCTGATAGACGATGACGCCGAAGGTCTCCTTCAGGATCGGCTCGAGCTTGGGATGGATGTAGTCGGGCTTTTCCATCTCGTGCTTGCGCGCGCAATAGGTCGGGATATTCGCCATCGGACCCGGGCGGTACAGCGCGACCAACGCGATGATGTCCTCGAAGCGGTCGGGCCGCATGTCGAGGAGCGCGCGCCGCATGCCCTGGCTTTCCAGCTGGAACACGCCGACCGCTTCGGCGCGGGCCAGAAGATCGTAGGTCTTGGTATCGTCGAGCGGAATGGCGGCCAAATCGATAACGACGCCGCGCCGCGCCAGCAATTCCACCGCGGTTTTCAAAACCGTCAGGGTCTTGAGGCCGAGGAAGTCGAACTTCACCAGCCCCGCCTGCTCCACCCATTTCATGTTGAACTGGGTCACCGGCATGTCCGACTTTGGATCGCGGTAGAGCGGCACCAACTCGGACAGTCGGCGATCGCCGATGACGATGCCGGCGGCGTGGGTCGAGGCGTGGCGCGTCAGGCCCTCCAGCTTCCGGGCGATGGCGAAGGCGCGTTTGACCACGGGATCGCTGTCGGCTTCGGCTTGAAGTTTCGGCTCGTCCTCGATGGCGCGCGCTAAAGTAATCGGCGCCGCCGGATTCTGCGGCACCATCTTGCACAGCTTGTCGACCTGGCCGTACGGCATCTGCAGCACGCGGCCGACGTCGCGCAGCACGCCACGCGCCTGCAAGGTGCCGAAGGTGATGATCTGCGCCACCTGGTCGCGGCCGTAGCGATCCTGCACATAGCGGATCACCTCCTCGCGCCGATCCTGGCAGAAATCGATGTCGAAGTCGGGCATCGATACGCGTTCCGGATTGAGGAAGCGTTCGAACAGCAGACCGAAGCGCATCGGATCGAGATCGGTGATGGTCAGTGCGTAGGACACCAGCGAGCCGGCGCCCGAGCCGCGGCCCGGCCCCACCGGAATGCCCTGGTTCTTGGCCCATGTAATGAAGTCGGCGACGATCAGGAAGTAGCCGGGATATTTCATCCCGGCGATGACCTTCAATTCAAAATCGAGCCGCTCGCGGTACTGCGCTTCGGTGAAGCCTTCGGCGATGCCGGCGCTGGCGATGCGGCGCGTCAGCCCGGCTTCGGCCTGCGCCCGCAATTCGCTCGCCTCGTCGACGGCGGCGCGATCGGCGCCGACCGAGAAGCGCGGCAGGATCGGCTGGCGCGTGTGCGGGCGGAATGCGCAGCGCTGCGCGATCTCGACGGTCGAGGCGATCGCCTCCGGCAGATCGGCGAACAGCTCGCGCATCTCGGCGCGGGTCTTGTAGCGATGCTCGGGCGTCAGATGGCGGCGGTCGGTTTCGTGGACGTAGCGGCCTTCGGCAATACAGATCAGTGCGTCGTGCGATTCATAATCGGCGACGGTGGCGAAGAACGGCTCGTTGGTGGCGACCAGCGGAATGTCGCGGCTATAGGCAAAGTCGATCAAGACCTGCTCGGTCATGCGCTCGTGCGGCGCGCCGTGGCGCTGCAACTCGATATAGAGCCGGTCGCCGAACAGGCGGTGCAACGTATCGAGCCGCGTGGCGGCGACCGGGCTTTGCCCGGCCGCGATCGTCATGTCGAGCGGCCCGCCGGGGCCGCCGGTCAGCGCGATGACGCCGTCCGTTTCGCCCTCCAGCCACTCGACCTTGAGGCGCGGCGGCTCGTTCGGCGGCGATTCCATGAAGGCGCGCGAATTCAGCCGCATCAGGCTGCGGTAGCCGGCTTCGCTGCCCGCCAGCAGCACGATGCGCTGGCGCTCCTGCTGGGCAATGCCGTTGCGGGCGCCGTTGTCGGTGTCGCCGAAATCGATGGCCAGCGCACAGCCGACGATCGGCTGGATGCCGTAGCCGGCGATCTTCTCGGAGAATTCGAGCGCACCGAACATGTTGTCGGTGTCGGTCAGCGCCAGCGCCGGCTGCTTGTCGGCCTTGGCGAGTTCCGCCAGCCGGGCGATCGGCAGCGCGCCTTCCAGCAGCGAATAGGACGAGTGGACGTGCAAATGCACGAAATCGAGATCGGCCATGGAAACCTGAAGGTTGGCGGTCAGCGCGGTCGGGTGATTCTGCCCAGTCAGCCAGAGTGAGGACCGAGGCCCTCCAAGTCCACCTTCGCGGGCGGGCGCGCAACACCTATGCCGGTTTTACACAGGGCGCGAGCTTGAGCTTGAGCTTGGCCGATCCCCGGCGCCACCCTCATTCCCGCCAAGCCCTCCCGCATCATGTCCGGCTGCGGGCCCTTCAAGGCACCCTCAGACCGGCCATGACCACGCGGAAACGCCACACGATACGCAACGTCACGCAACGCCACCAGAATCGCGACGGCAAACGCACGACTTACAGATTACTGATGACCTGCGACCAGATGGCGATCATGCCGACGAACATGGACAGGGCGGCAAGGGTCGCGGCCTCTTGAACGACAGCTTTAAACATGACTATCTCCCCAGAACGTACAGGGAACATAGTTCATGTTCTGTTCCAGAGTCAAGCCAGATTACCAAGATGCCGCATACCCTCGAATCTGGACCTGAAATCAATAATTTACGGCCCCAGCGGGGCTCAATCCAACTCCACCACCAGGCCATCCCTGATCGTCACACGCCGGTCCATACGGGCGGCGATGTCCATGTTGTGGGTGGCGATGATGGTGGCGAGGCCCGAGGCGCGCACCAGCTGGGTGAAGGCCGCGAATACGTGGTCGGCGGTCTTCACATCGAGGTTTCCGGTCGGCTCGTCGGCCAGCAGAATGCGCGGCGCATTGGCCACCGCCCGGGCAATGGCGACGCGCTGCTGCTCGCCGCCCGACATTTCCGCCGGCCGGTGATTGAGCCTGCCCTTCAGCCCGAGATAATCGAGCAGCTCGACGGCGCGCGTCTTCGCCTCGCCGCGGCTTAAGCCCCGGATCAACTGCGGCATCAGCACGTTTTCCAACGCGGTGAATTCCGGCAGCAGATGGTGCGACTGATAGACAAAGCCGATCTCGTTGCGGCGGATGCGGGTGCGCTCGGCGTCCGGCAGGATCGCGGTCGCTTTGCCGTCGATATAGACCTCGCCATGGTCGGGATGTTCGAGCAGGCCGGCCAGATGCAGCAGCGTCGACTTGCCGGCCCCCGACGGCGCTACCAGCGCCACCGATTGCCCGGCCCACAGCGCCAGCTCGGCGCCGTTGAGAATGTTCAGCGTGGCGTCGCCCTGGCTGTAATGGCGCTCGACGTCGTGCAGGAACAGGATCGGAATCTCCTGCGCCTCTTCCTGCACTTCAACCTCAAGTTCGACGCCTAAGTCACTCATAACGCAGCGCCTCCACCGGATCGAGGCGGGCCGCGCGCCACGACGGATAGAGCGTCGCGAGGAGCGACAGGATCAGCGCCATCAGCACCACCGCGACGGTTTCGCCGGTGTCCATGTTGGCCGGCAGGTGCGACAGGAAATACAATTCCGGCGAAAACAGCTCGGTCGAGGTCATCCACGACAGGAACTGCCGGATGCTCTCGATATTGAGGCAGACGACGACGCCGAGCAGGAACCCGAACAACGTGCCGACCACGCCGATCGCGGCACCCGTGATCAGGAACACGCGCATGATCGCGCCTTGCGTCGCACCCATGGTGCGCAGGATGGCGATGTCCTGGCCTTTGTCCTTCACCAGCATGATCAGACCAGAGACGATGTTGAGCGCGGCGACCAGGACGATGAGGGTCAGGATCAGGAACATCACATTGCGCTCGACCTGCAGCGCATTGAAGAAGGTGGCGTTGCGCTGGCGCCAGTCGATCATAAAGATCGGCCGTTTGGCCGCGTCCTGCACGTCCTTGCGGTATTGCGCCACCTTGTCGGGATTGTCGGTATAGACCTCAATGGCGGTGACGTCGCCGGCGCGGTTGAAATAGGCCTGCGCCTCCTTCAACGGCATGAACACCATGGCGCCGTCATATTCCGACATGCCGATCTCGAACACGGCGGCGACCTTGTAGACCTTGATGCGTGGGGTCGTGCCCATCGGCGTCACCGCGCCGCGCGGCGCAACAAGCGTGATGTTGTCTCCGGCGCGCAGCGACAATTGATCAGCGAGCCTCCGGCCGATGGCGACGCCCTGCGCGTCGTCGAAGCCGCCCAGCGAACCCTGCTTGATATTGTTGATGACCGACGGCAGGCCTTCGAGATCCTTCAGGCGAATGCCGCGCACCAGCACGCCACCGGCGTTGAAGGGCGAGGATGCCAGCGCCTGGCCCTCGACGATGGGCGCCGCCAGCCTGACGCCTTTGACGGCGGATATGCGCGCGGCCACCTCCTCCCAGTCGGTCAACGGCTTTTCCAGAGGCTGGATCAGCAGGTGGCCGTTGAGGCCGAGGATCTTGTCGAGCAGCTCGCCGCGAAAGCCGTTCATAACCGCCATGACGATGATCAGGGTGGCGACGCCGAGCACGATGCCGAGGAAGGAAAACCCGGCAATGACCGAGATGAATCCCTCCTTCCGCCGCGCCCGCAGGTAGCGCAGCGACAGCATCCATTCGAACGGAGAGAAGGGCCGCGTCCCATTAGGCTCGCTCATATGGGCTCGCTCATTGAATGGGCTCGGTCATCATAATGGTGTCCCCATGCTTCGGGTTTTCACACGATTCGGGCGGATTCGTGGGGGAAATAACCCTGACGGCACACAGGTTTATTCTTGGTCATTCTTGCCGGTCAGCGGCTGAGCAAATCCTGCGCCGCAGCGGGCGACATCATCTCTTTCGCGCCCGTCTTGCGGTTCTTGACCTCGACCTTGCCCTCGGCCAGCCCGCGCGGCCCGACCATCACCTGCCAGGGCAGGCCGATCAGGTCGGCGGTGGCGAACTTGGCGCCGGCGCCCTTGTCGGTGTCGTCGTATAGCACGTCGACGCCCTTGGCGGTGAGTTCGCGATAAAGTTCCTCGCAGGCCGCGCCGGTCGCGGCGTCGCCCTGCTTGAGATTGAGCAGCGCGACCTTGAACGGCGCAATCGCCTCCGGCCAGACGATGCCGGCGTCGTCATGCGAAGCCTCGATGATGGCGGCGACCAGACGGCTCGGGCCGATGCCATAGGAGCCCATATGCACCGGCACGTCGCCGCCCTGCCCGGTGGCGACGACCGCCTTCATCGGCGCCGAATATTTAGTGCCGAAATAGAAAATATGGCCGACCTCGATACCGCGCGCCGACACCTGCTTGTCGGCCGGAACTTCGCCATAGGCGGCGGCGTCATGCATGTCGCTGGTCGCCGCATATTGCGCCGTCCAGGTATCGACGATCTGCTGCAGGCCGGCGCGGTCGTCGAAGTTGACGTCGGCGTCGGGCACGGCGCGGTCGAGATAATCCTTGTGGCAGAACACCTCCGACTCGCCGGTGTCGGCGAGGATAATGAATTCGTGTGAGAGATTGCCGCCGATGGGGCCTGACTCCGCGCGCATTGGGATTGACTTCAATCCCAATCGGGCAAACGTGCGCAGGTAAGCGATGAACATCTTGTTGTAGGAATGCGTCGCGCCGGCCTGATCGACGTCGAACGAATAGGCATCCTTCATCAGGAACTCGCGGCCGCGCATCAGGCCGAAGCGCGGACGCACCTCGTCGCGGAATTTCCACTGGATGTGGTACAAGTTGAGCGGCAGGTCCTTGTACGAGCGCACATAGGCGCGGAAGATCTCGGTGATCATCTCTTCGTTCGTCGGACCAAAGAGCATGTCGCGCTCGTGCCGGTCCTTGATGCGCAGCATCTCCTTGCCGTAGGCGTCGTAGCGGCCGCTTTCGCGCCACAGGTCGGCCGACTGCATGGTCGGCATCAACAGCTCGATGGCGCCGGAGCGGTCCTGCTCCTCGCGCACGATGACGCAAATCTTGTTCAGGACGCGCAGGCCGAGCGGCAGAAAGGCATAAATGCCGGCGGCTTCCTGACGCATCATGCCGGCGCGCAGCATCAGGCGATGCGAAACGATCTCGGCCTCGCGCGGCGGCTCTTTCAGGATCGGCAGG
>JAQSCR010000470.1 GCA_029945495.1 Pseudolabrys sp.
CCGGCCAAAATGATCATTTGGGCCGGTTTTTGCTGCGCGGCCGGCGCGGCCGGCAAATCGCCGTCTTCTGCCTTGGCGGCGCTTACCGCTATCGATCGACGAGAACGCATCGCGGTCAACTGAGCCGATGTCGTCGCGCGAGTCCTTCGGCTATTCGCCGCGTTGGAGTAGCGCTGCGGTTGGCGGCCGCGCGAACGGAAGCGCACGGACCCGAGCGACCTATCGCGCGTTAGATCAGCGACCGCTCATCGCCAGATATTCAAAAGTCGATACGAAAGGCTGCGATTCAACTCACGGTGCATCGGGATGAATGATGAAAATCTTTCGCACCGTTTCATGAATGACCCAGTCGCCTTTGAAACCTTTGGGTACCATGAAATGGTCGCCGGGCTTGAGCGCGAGTTCATCCTTGTCTTCATCAATCAGCGTCGCGCGGCCGCTCAAGATTTCGCAAATTTCCGTTGTCGCGCGATTGACCGTGAAACGACCCGGCGTGCATTCCCAAACGCCCGCCTTCACTGCGGATGCGGCATGGCCGATGAGAAAGACGACGGCTTCCTGCTGACCGGGCGTGCTCGACCCCGGTTTGGGTGAAAAACTGCCCATGTCGAGGCTCATCGCATGGTCCTTGGTGAATTTCAGCATCGCGTTTCTCCTGCCGAATATAATCCCAAAATGGCTTGCGCAGGGAAGCGTTCAAGCCCCCATCCAGCGCCCCGATTCCGGCCTTCTTTTATCCGAAAAATTTCCTCTAAATAACTGAATATCTTCATTTTTTGCTGTTCACGACGATAATATTTTTTATAATGAAAACGCGACCTGATCGGGGGTCATTGGGGCGAATTATGCAGAATATTCCTGTTATTTATTCGGCCGAAGAGGCACTCAATTACGTGCGTCAGCGCGACTTGCCCTATGTGCGCGTCGGTGTGTTCGATGTGGACGGCATCCTGCGCGGCAAATACATCAATCGCGACAAATTCGAGAGTTCGGTCGAAAAAGGCTTGGGATTTTGCGACGTCGTTGTCGGCTGGGACAGCAATGATCAGCTCTACGACAATGCGAAGGTGACAGGTTGGCACACCGGCTATCCCGATGCTGCGGTGCGCCTGCTGCCGGCCACGATGCGGACCATCCCATTCGAGGATGATCTGCCGCTGTTCCTGTGCGAGTTTGCCGACAAATGGGAAGAGGTCTGTCCGCGCGGAACGCTGCGCCGTGTTCTGCAGCGCGCCGCCGACATGGGTTTTCGTGTCAATGCGGCGGCAGAGTTTGAATTTTTCCTGTTTGAGGAAACCCCGCATTCGGTCCGCGAGAAAAACTACAAGAACCTGAGAAACATCACGCCCGGCTTCTTCGGCTATTCGGCGCTGAGAAGCTCTGTCCACGCCGATTTCTATCGCGACCTGCTCGATCTCGGCCGGCAGATGAATTTCGAGATCGAAGGGCTGCACACCGAAACCGGCCCCGGCGTTCTCGAGGCGGCGATCAAGGTCGACGAGGCTCTGCTAGCCGCGGACAAGGCCTCCTTGTTCAAGACCTACACCAAGATCCTTGCGCAAAAGCGCGGCTGGATGGCCTCGTTCATGGCGAAATCGTCGCAGGAATGGCCGGGCCAATCCGGGCATTTGCACACCTCGCTGCAGGACCGGCAGTCCGGCAAAGGCGTGTTTTACGACGCGTCGAAACAGTACGGCATGTCGGACATCATGCGCTGGTATGTCGGCGGCCAGCAGGCACTGATGCCGGAATTGCTGGCCATGGTGGCGTGCACGGTGAACAGCTATTCGCGATTGATCCCCGGTTTCTGGGCGCCGACCGATTCCGCCTGGGCGGTCGATAACCGCACCACGGCGCTGCGGGTGATCGAGGGCTCGGAAAAATCCCAGCGCGTCGAATATCGCGTCGCCGCGGCCGACATCAATCCATATCTGGCATTGGCGGCGGCGATTGGCTCAGGCCTGTGGGGCATCGAAAACAAGATCGAGCCGGGCGCGCCGATGACCGGCAATGCCTATGAGGCCAAGTTGCCCGAGAGCCGGGCGCTGCCGCGCACTTTGTGGGATGCCGCGCAACGGCTGAAAGCCTCGAAGGCGGGCTGTGCGTTGTTCGGCGATGCGTTCGTCGATCACTACGCCGCGACCCGCGAGTGGGAGGAACGCGAATTCCGCCGCGCGATTACCGACTGGGAAATGCAGCGCTATTTCGAAATCATCTGAAGCCTCGGTCGGGGCCTGAACCGAACGGCCTTTTAGGTTTCTCTCTTCCTTCGTTCCCGATGACTGGACCGTCGCCATGACCGATATCGTTTGTCTCTCTCCTATCGATGGGCGTGAAATCGCCCGCCGTCCGTCGGCCAACGCCGCGACAATCGACTCCGCATTGCGTGCGGCGCGTCAGGCGCAGGCCGTTTGGGCCAAGGTGCCGGTCGCGGTGCGCATGCAGAAAATGAGCGCCTTCGTCGACGCCATGCTGGCGATGAACCAGGAGGTCGTGCCGGAAATTGCTCTACAGATGGGACGGCCGGTGAAGTGGGGTGGCGAATTCAAACCGTTTGAAGAACGTGCGCGCCATATGATTTCGATCGCGCCCGGTGCGCTGGCGCCGCGCACTCCGCAGCCGATCGCTGGGCTCACCCGTTTTATCGAGAAGACTCCTGTCGGCGTCGTGCTGGTGGTCGCGCCGTGGAACTATCCGTACCTGACCGCGGTGAACAGCGTTGTTCCTGCCTTGGTTGCCGGCAACGCGGTCATCCTCAAACACGCCGCGCAAACGATTCTGGTCGGCGAACGTTTTGAACAAGCCATGAAAGCCGCCGATCTGCCGGCCGGCCTGTTCTGCAATCTCGTGCTGACCCACGACGACACGGCCCGCATTCTCTCAAGCGGCTCCGTCAACCACGCCAATTTCACCGGATCGGTCGCGGCCGGGCAGACTATCGAGCGGGCGGCGGCCGGGACATTCACGACGCTCGGATTGGAGTTGGGCGGCAAAGACCCGGCCTATGTGCGGGCGGACGCCAATCTGGCGCACGCCGTCGAAAATCTTGTCGACGGTGCGTTCTTCAATTCGGGGCAATGCTGTTGCGGCATCGAACGCATCTATGTCCATGAATCGCTCTATCAGAAGTTTGTCGCGGGCTTTGTCGAGCTGACGAGTCGCTACAAGCTCGGCAATCCCCTGGACGAGACGACGACGCTTGGGCCGATGGCGACGCCGCGCGGCGCCGAGGTCGTGCGCGACCAGATCAAGGGAGCGATCGCTAAGGGCGCGCGTGCGCATATCGATCCGAAGCTGTTTCCTGCCGACAAGGGCAACGGCACCTATCTGATGCCGCAAGTGCTGACCGAAGTCGATCACACGATGAGCCTTATGACGGTCGAGAATTTCGGTCCCGTCGTCGGCATCATGAAGGTGTCGGGCGACGACGAAGCGATCCGGTTGATGAACGACAGCGCTTACGGGCTGACCGCGGCGATCTGGACGTCCGATGAGGCAGCGGCTTTGTCGATCGGCCAGCAGGTCGAGACCGGCACGGTTTTCATGAACCGCTGCGACTATCTCGATCCGGCGCTGGCATGGACCGGCGTCAAGGATACCGGCCGCGGCGTGAGCCTTTCCGAAATCGGCTACGACATGCTGACCCGTGCCAAAAGCTTCCACCTCAGGACCTTGTCCTGATCGTCTCGAATTTCCGGCCTCAAATAGCAGAGCATAATATGACCGTGTCTCCCTCAGCCAACTGGAACTACCCGACCGCCATTCGATTTGGCGCCGGCCGCATCAAGGAGCTGCCGGAAGTCTGCAAGGAGCAGGGATTCAAAAATCCGTTGCTGGTCACCGATCCGTTTCTCGCCACGCAGCCGATGACGCAAGCCGCTTTGCAGTCTATGCGCGATGCGGGAATTGGCGCGGGCCTGTTCTCCGAGATCAAGCCCAATCCGGTCGATGCCAATATCGAGGCCGGCCTCAAGGCCATGAAGGCAGGCAAGCATGATAGCGTCATCGCCTTCGGTGGCGGCTCCGGGCTCGATGCCGGCAAAGTCATCGCCTTCATGGCGGGCCAGACACGGCCAATGTGGGATTTCGAAGACGTCGGCGATTGGTGGACGCGCGCCGATCCGAAAGGAATTGCGCCGGTGATCGCGGTGCCGACAACGGCGGGGACGGGTTCAGAAGTCGGGCGCGCGGGTGTCATCACCCAGGAGTCGACGCACTCGAAAAAAGTGATCTTTCATCCCAACATGATGCCGAAGGTGACGATCTGCGATCCCGAGCTGACCGTCGGCATGCCGGCAAAGATTACCGCCGGCACCGGCATGGATGCTTTGGCGCATTGCTTAGAGGCCTATTGCTCGCCTTTCTATCATCCGATGGGTGAAGGCATCGCCGTCGAAGGTATGCGTCTGGTCAAAGAAAATTTGCTGCGCGCCTATCGTGACGGAAGCGATATCGAAGCGCGGGCGCATATGATGTCGGCGGCCGCGATGGGAGCAACTGCGTTCCAAAAGGGACTCGGCGCCATTCATGCACTGGCGCATCCCGTCGGTGCGCTCTACGACACGCATCATGGCATGACCAATGCGGTGTTCATGCCCTATGTGCTGGTATTCAACCGTCCAGCGATCGAGGCGAAGATTGCCCGGCTTGCCGCCTATCTCGGACTGCAGCCCGGTTTCGAAGCATTCCTCGGCTGGATGATGGAATTTCGGCAGGCGCTCGGCGTTCCCCATACGCTGAAGGATTTCGGCGTCGACGAGCAGCGCTTCGATCTCATGGCAAAAATGGCGCCGCAAGATCCGACCGCGGGTGGCAATCCTGTGCCGCTGACGGAAGCGGCCGCTCGCATGCTCTTCGAGAAGTCCTATCGCGGCGAAGTTGCGTAGGGAGCTGGCGGAAAGAGCCGGCGAATTAATGTTTGATGTTGCGACCGAATAATTGCGCTATCGCCAGCAACAAAGTCGTCACCACGATCATGATTGTCGAAATGGCGGCGATGGTGGGATCGATCTGATCCCGCAGGGCCGCAAACATGTTGCGTGTCAGTGTCGAATTGTCGCCGCCTGACACGAATAACGACACGATGACTTCGTCAAACGAAGTCAGAAATGACAGCACCGCCGACGTCAAGACCGCGAATTTGATTTGCGGCATGACGACCAGGAAAAAAGCCTTGACGCGCGACGCGCCAAGGCTGCGGGCAACGCGTTCCTGGTTCATATCGAAGCTCTTCAGGGCCGACGTTATGATCATGATGACGATCGGGATTGCCAGGATGCTATGGGCCAGGACGATGCCGAAAAGAGAATTGACGAGATTGAGTTTCACATAGGCATAAAAGACCGCCGTCCCGACTAGAATGATGGGGATCACGATCGGCGTAATCAACAGCAGCGAAATCAGCCGGGCGATCGTCAGCTGCGCATTATAAAGTCCGTAGGCGGCAATCGTTCCCAAAGGCGTGGCGACGATAACGGTCAGCCCGGCCGCTTGAAACGAGGTGACGGTCGCCTGCATCCAAGAGCGGGACTGGAAATACGATTCATACCAGCGCAGCGAGAAATGCTTGGGAGGAAACTCCAGATATTGCGATGCCGAGAACGACATCGGGATCACGATCAGGGTCGGCAGCACCAGGAAAACCAGCACCAGAAATGCAAAGCCATAAAGCCACAGACGTGACCGATGGGTGATTTGCGTATCGGAGGCGGGATGATCGAACCACTTCATCGTCAATGCCCCGAGCCGAGAAGCGAGAGGCCTTTTGTCAGGCGCGATGCCAGCAGCAGCAGCAGAAACGTCAACAGCAGCAGCACGACGCCAAGCGCGCTGGCCGAGCCCCAATTCAGGAAGGTGTCGATATCGAGCGCGATTCGGCTCGACACCATGATGACCTTGCCGCCGCCAAGTACGGCCGGGGTCACATAAACGCCAAGGCAGAGAATGAAGGCGACCAGGCTCCCCGCCATCAGGCCCGGGAGCGACAGCGGAAAGAACACGCGCCAGAATCCCTGCACCGGCGAGGCGCCGAGATTGGCCGCGGCCTGGATCAGCGAACGATCGATGGTCCGCATGCTGTTGTAAAGCGGCAGTACGACGAAAGGCAGCATGATGTGAACCATGCCGATCAATGTGCCGGTCATATTATGCACAAGCGGCAAAGGCTCGGACCACAGGCCGAGGTCGATGCCCCAGGTGTTGATAAGGCCGGTTCGCTGCAGCAGGATCAGCCAGGCATAGGTGCGCACCAGCAATGAGGTCCAGAACGGCAGCAGAACGGCAATCATGCACAGATTGGCGATGCGCGTCGGCAATTGCGATAGGAAATAGGCCAGCGGATAGCCGACCAGAGCGCATATCGCGGTCGTCAACAGGCTGACTTCAAACGTCGTGCGGAAGATGCGGGCATAGGACGGTTGCTCGATCAGATTTCGGTAATTGACCAGGCTCGCGGCACCATCTTCAGTGAAAAACGAGAGATAGAATAGCCAGCCCACGGGCAGCAGCATGCAGACAAGCACCAGCAACAGCGCCGGCCCGGCAAGCGACAGCATCAGCCAGCGCTCGGCCGACTGGTCCTTTCTCAGAGCGACTGAATGATCGTCGCTCAAGGGCAGGGTTGGTGGTGTCCTTTGCATGGACGGGCTCAGACCTCTTCCAGCAACAATGTCGTGTCGGCAATGGGCAGTCCGAGCGTGATGGTCTCGCTGTCTGACGGCACGGCCGCAAGGCCGGCGCTGTTGGCAGCAATACGAAGCGTAATGGCGTCGCCACGGGAAAGTTGGACCTCTAGGCGCACCGTGTCGCCCTGAAAGACGCGGCTGGCGATGCGGCCGCTGAAGCAATTCATGCCTTCCTGCGCGGCGCTGTCCAGAATCAGCACTTGCTCGGGCCTGATCATCAAAAGGCAGGGGCCGTTCTGCACCGGTGCGCCGTCGGCCTTGATGACCTGGTCGTGGTAGCGGCAAACGCCGTCCGTTACCGTGACATTCAGGAATGTGGACTCGCCGATGAACTCGGCGACAAACCGGCTTTTCGGCTTTGAATAGATGTGCTGCGGCGTATCGAGCTGCGCGACCTTGCCGTTGTTGATGACCGCGATGCGGTCGGACATGGTCAGCGCTTCGCGTTGATCGTGCGTCACGTAGATGGTGGTGGTGCCGAGCTTTTCGTGAAGCCTGCGCAGCTCCAGCTGCATCAGCTCGCGCAATTGCTTGTCGAGCGCCGAGAGCGGCTCGTCCATCAAAATAATGCGGGGCTCGAACACCAGAGCGCGGGCGAGCGCCACGCGCTGGCGTTGGCCGCCGGAAAGTTCGTGAACGCCGCGCGTGCCGTAGCCGCCGAGCTGAACCATCTCAAGCGCCGCTTCGACGCGTTTGGCGATGTCGGCGGAGTTGACGCCCCGCAGCCGCAGAGGAAAGCCGATATTGGTGGCGACATCCATGTGCGGGAACAGCGCGTAGTTCTGGAACACCATGCCCAGGTCGCGCTTGTGCGGCGCTAGCCGGATCACTTCGCGCTCGCCGAACAAGATGCTGCCGGAGTCGGGGCGGGTAAAGCCGGCCAGTACCATCAACAGCGTCGTCTTGCCCGAACCGGACGGTCCCAGGAGAGTCAGAAACTCGCCGGGCCGCACATCCAGGTCGACGCGATCGAGGACGACGATCGCACCATAGGACTTGGTGACCTGTCGGACGTGAATATCAAGTGCGGAGCCGGACGCCATACAAAGGAAGCCGTCATCTAACGTTGTGGAAGAAAGGGCCGGGGCGCAATCTGTTTGCGCCCCGGCTGTTGCTAGTCAGTACCGCGGTCCTATTCCGTCAGCATGTTCTGATAGGCGGCCGCCGCTTTCGTCTCGTTCTTGATATACCAATCGAGATTGATCGAGAGCTGCTTGGCGACGTTGTCGGGGTGCGACGGCAGGGTCTTGGCATAGGCCGCATCGATCGCGCCGATTTCGTAGGCCTTCTTGTTGGTCGGGCCGTAGGTGATGAACTTGGTGAATTCCGCCTGGTATTGCGGCTTGACGATTTCGTTGAGGAACTTCATCGCCAGGTCCTTGTGCGGCGCGCCTTTCGGGATGGCGTAGCAATCATAGTCCAGGAGGCCCTGATTGAAGGTGTAGGCGACCTTGGCGCCGTCCTTGGCGACGACGTCGAAGCGGCCATTCCAGCCGGTGATCATATCGACTTCGCCATCCTTCATCAGCTGAGCGTGCTGCGCACCCGACGACCACCACACGGCAATATGTGGCTTGAGTTCCTTGATCTTCTTGATCGCGCGCTCGATGCCGCCGGGCGCGGAGAGAACCTCATAGACCTTCTCGGGCGGCACGCCGTCGGCCATCAACGCAGGCTCGAGCGCGCCGGCGACGTCTTTGCGGTAAGAGCGCTTGCCCGGGAATTTCTTGACGTCCCAGAAGTCGGCCCAGGATTTCGGGCCATTGGCGCCGTAGGTCTTCGTGTTCCAGGCCATGACGGTCGAGAACACGTCGCCGCCGACGCAATAGTCCTGCGCGGTGCCCGGGAAGAAACTGGATTTGTCGATGACTTTGTAATCCAGCTTTTCGAGGAAGCCCTCGGCGCCGGCGCGGGCGGCGCTGCCCGATCCGCTGGTCACGATATCCCACGTCACCGCGCCGGCCTTCACCTTGACGGCGACTGCGGAAATGCCGGTGTAGGTTTCTTCCTTGAGCTTGATGCCGAGCGCCTTGGCGGCGGGCTGGAACAGCGCCTTGCTCTGGCCGTCCTGATATGCGCCGCCGAAGGAAACAACAGTCAGTTCCTGTGCACCGGCCGATGTTGCATTGCCCAATGCGATGGCGCCTGCGAAAGCGGTGATTGCGAAAGCTAGTGTGGACCGTTTCCTTGTCATAGTTTTCTCCTGACCCCAGTGATGAATTGAAATGCGGGTTCTTAAGGCGGCCCCTCGTTGATTGGTTTTCTAGCCTATCCTAAGCCCATGATTTATCGGTCAATATTCCAGCGCAAGTTAGAAGGTCCAGTCTGGAAATAAATGAAGTCCAGTCTTGGTCGCGTTCGGCGCGATTAAACCCGATCCGTTCCTCATTCCATTCTGTCGCGCCAGCGGTAGTAGAGGATCGACGGGGCGAGAAACCAAGGATTGCCTGTATAAAGCGGCCTGGTTTGAAACTTCAGACCGTCCAGCGCGGTGCGGCCCTCGTTGAGGCCGAGCACCTGCTGGCCAAGCCGCATGCCGAAATAGCTCGCCGCTCCGACGCCGGAGCCGCAATAACCCATCGCGTAATACATGCCGTCGTGCTGGCCGATATGCATGAGCTCGTCGAACGAATAGGCGATAAACCCGCTCCAGGAGTGGCTGATCTTCTTGGCGGCCAGTTGCGGGAAAATGCCGACCAGATCGGTATATAATTTAGGCCCGCTGACGCGCGGGTCGGTCTCGTTCAAGGAGACGCGGCCGCCGAACAAGATGCGCCGCCGGTCGGGGGATGCGCGATAATAATAGACGACCTTGCGGGTGTCGCT
The DNA here is from genome assembly GCA_029945495.1 of Pseudolabrys sp. Classification (GTDB taxonomy): domain Bacteria; phylum Pseudomonadota; class Alphaproteobacteria; order Rhizobiales; family Xanthobacteraceae; genus Pseudolabrys. Next base: position 9,510 of record JAQSCR010000470.1, read on the forward strand.
GACGATGCGGTTGAGCGGGATCAGCTCATCGACCAGCGACGGGTCCAGCATCTCGGTCGCGATCATGTAGCTGCCGATCGGGATGACGCGGCGCTTGAGCCACGGCGTCAGCGACCCGGTATAGCCGTTTGTGGCAATGACCACGTCGCGCGCATCGATGGCGCCCTGCGGCGTCGTGACGCGAAACCGGTTATCGCGGCGCTCGATCGACAGCGCCGGACAATAGCCGATCACGTCGGCGCGGGCGGCGACGACAAGATCGAGCAGGCCCTGGTGATAGCGGGCCGGATCGACCGACGCGTGTTCTTCATAGACCGCGCCGCCGAAATAGATGTCCGAACCGATCTCGCGGCTCTGTTCGCTGCGCGGGACCATATGCGCGTCGACCTCCAGGCCTTTCGGCTGGTTCTCGACCCGGCCGGCGAGGGCTTCGTATTGCGAATGACTATGGGCGGCGTGAAAACGGCCGACCACGGAGAAATCACAGGCGAGCTTCTCGCTGCCGATAAAATCGCCGATGAAGGCGAGCGAGTTCTGGCCTTCCTTCAGGATATCGAAGGCGCGCTGCGGATCGTGCCGGCGCGCCAACATTTCATACGTCGGCTTGATGCTGGTGGAAATCTGCCCGCCATTGCGGGTGCTGCAGCCGAAGCCCGCCGCCTCGGCGTCGAGGACCACGGTATGCCGGCCGCCGCGCGCCGTCTGCAAGGCGGCGTGCAGTCCGGTGTAGCCCGATCCGATGACAACGACATCGGCGCGCGCGGGCAGGGCCTTCGCCGCCAGCTCGGGCCGCGGCACATTGTCCCACCAATAGGGCTCGGCCTTAAAATCGTCCGTGAATAGTGACGTTCCCACCTGACCCGACTCCATCTCACTCTTACTTAGATACGCGCGACGACGCTCTTGAGTTTGCAGTAACCGCGCACGCCGGCCATTCCCTTCTCGCGGCCGAAACCGGATTTCCGGTTGCCGCCGAAAGGCACTTCAATTCCGCCGGCGAAAAATTCATTGATATAGACCTGTCCGGCGTCGACATCACGGGCAAAGCGCAAAGCGCTGACGATATTGGTCGAATAGATGCCGGCGACAAGAGCATAGGAGGTCGCGTTGGCGGCGATCAGCGCCTCGTCGATATCATTGACGATTTGCACCGTCAGCACGGGCCCGAATATTTCTTCCTGGACCAGAGGATCGCTCAGGCCCTGCGCCGAAATGATCGTGGGCTGGTAGAACCAGCCGCCGCCCGTGGCCTCCGACTTGGCGATGGCGCCACCGGTATGCACATGATTGCCCGCCGCGATGGCGCGCTGGACGTGGCCGTCGATGGCCTCGAGCTGCCTCAACGAATTGATCGGGCCGAGATCGGGATTGGTCAGGCCATGGCCGATCTTGAATTTTTCGACCCGGGCGAGGAGACGGCCCAGGAATTCGTCGGCGATGCCGCGCTCGACAATCAGGCGCGATCCGGCCGAGCAGATCTGGCCGGCATTTTCATAGATAGCTTCGACCACGCCGCTCAGCGCCGCGTCGATGTTGCAGTCGGCCAGCACGACAAGCGGCGACTTGCCGCCGAGCTCCAGGATCAATCGCGTCACATGATCCGCCGCGGAGCGCATCACCTGCATGCCGGTCGCGACGGAGCCGGTGAACGTGATGTGATCGACATCGGGATGCGCCACCAGCGGCGCGCCGGCCTGCGCGCCGGTTCCGGTGATGACATTCAGCACGCCATCGGGCAGCCCTGCTTCGTGCAGCAGTTCGGCGAGCATCAACGTCGTGAACGGCGTTTGCTCGGCGGGTTTTGCCACCACGGTGCAGCCGGCGGCGAGCGCCGGCGCGATGCCCCGCGCGGCGGTCGACAGCGGATAATTCCACGGGATGATCTGCGCGGTGACGCCGACCGGCTCTTCGGTGGTGAAACCGATATAGTTGCGGCCGAGCGGCAGGCTGTCGCCCTGCAGTTTGTCGGCCGCGCCGGCATAATATTCAAAGGCCCGGCTGACGCCGCGCAGATCGCCCTCGGCTTCCACCAGCCGCTTGCCGCTATCGAGGCTTTCGACCACGGCAAAGCGGTGCGCGCGTTCGCGCAACAGCGCGGCCGCCTTTTGCAGGATGCGGCCGCGTTCAGGCGGCGACATCTGCCGCCAGGGGCCGTTGAGCGCGGCTTTTGCGGACGCGACCGCGGCGTCGACATCGGCGGCGTCGCCGGCGGCGAAACGGGCAAAGGCGCGGCCACGGCCGGGGTCGAAACTCTCCATCGCGTTGTCGGACATAGCCTTGACGAAGCGGCCGCCGATAAAATGTCCCTGCGGGAGATCTTTGAGGGTGCCGGTCGAAAGCACTTCGTCGACCAAGGCGTCGCCATGCGCGTTCATGAGCTTAGCTCGCTGACTTTGTAGTCGGCGGCCTCCAGCCAGGCAGGATTGATGTCGATGCCCCAGCCCGGACCGGCCGGGATGTCGACCATGCCGTTCTTCGCCTGCAACGGATTGCGGAACAGGCCGACTTCCCATGGGTAATAGTCGCTGCCCTCGATGGAGTATTCCACGTAAGGGCCGGCGTTCGGGATGGCGCCCATCATATGCAGGGTGACGACCGTCACCAGCGACTGGTTTGCCG
>JAQSCR010000471.1:0-5939 GCA_029945495.1 Pseudolabrys sp.
CGTGATGAATGTGAATGTCAGAGGGGACTGATCACGCGACCAGTTACCTTCTCTATCTGCTTCAAGCATTCCTCAAGGCTCGCAGATCGATCGGTCACGAGCGTCCCATTGATCTTTATGCCATACCACCCCGCCTTAATGCCCATCCTGGCAGATTCAACGTCCTTGATGTGACGTGGCGTAAGATTTTCCATAGTTTCTCCATCATCAACTGAAAATATCTGAGGCGTGGGTACCTATAGCGACTGCCGCGCGACAATCAAGGTGAGACTGCAGCCCAAAAGCCGCGATGGGACTTTGGGTGACGCGGCGCGATGGGCTGAAGATGGATTTTCAGCCAGTTTCATGTCGCGAGACGCGCGTCGGCGTTGTACCTAGCCTCCGGCCGACCGGTTCGTCGGCCGGGGGCGTGTTTTCTTTACGTTTCGGCCGCGGCTCCGCCTTCGACGGCTCGGCGGCGCGAAGCAACGCAGAATTACCACGCCTGGGTCACGACGTTTCTGGAACGGCTCCTCCTTCCAGCATGAAGCGCGCGCAACATTCGCGGATCGCGGCGAACAGGTCCAACATGGCGGCGCTGATCTTCAAAAACACCTGCCGGCCATGGCGAATGATCTTGCCCGCCGTTTGGAACACCCGCCAGCGCACGGTCTGCACTTGCGCGCGCTCCCATTCCTTGCCGAGCGCGACGCCGCGAAAGCCCAGAGATAGATTGTAGGTCAGCACACCGATGGCGAAGAACGCGGCGTTGGCCTGGAATGTGCCGCATGGCATGTATTCCATACCAAAACCGATCTTCAAATCCTTGATACGATTCTCGCTGGCGTCGCCGCGCTTGCAATACCATTCCACCGTCGCCGCCGCATCTTCGTTCGGGCGATTGCTGGCGATGACGTGATAGCGATGTGGCGACTTGTCCTCGAACAAATCCTGTTCCCGAGGGCGTCGCATAACGCACAACCGGAAAGCTTTGTCGGTCTTGTTCATGCAGTGGACCGTCTCGGCAATTTCTCCGTCGCGGAACTCTTTCCAATCGCGTTCGGGAATGGCGGCGATCGCCGCCTTCACCGCTGCGTCCTGATCCGCGCCGACCGCAAAGACTTTGCCGGTTTCCTCACAATAGTTGAAAATCGCGGCCTGATACGCCGCGCTGTCAGCACGCACGGCCGTAATCTTCTTGCCCTTGGGCATGTTGCGTTCGCAGACTTGCAAAAACTTGAAGTTTCTCTCCGCTGGAGCCGCGTTGCCTTCGCGGAACTCGTAGCCGGCAACGAGACCGGCCTCGGCGACATGCCCGACCATCGGCATATAACCTTTCTCGCCCTTGTAAGTGTAATGCGCCTCACGTTTCTCCGCCACGATCTGTGTAGCGGCGATATCGAGCGTATATTCCGTGCGTTCGTCGCGCCGTAACAAGCGGCGGAAGACGCCGCGATTCACCAGCCCCAATCCTGTTAAACCATTGGCTTCGCCCTCGCCAGCGCCCATGCGCCGCAGCCAATCGCCGGCAGCGTCGCTACTCGGCATTTCAGTCAGTCGAAGGAGAAGGACGCAGCCCTTCGTCATTGCGCAGCACGCGCAAATCTTCCAGCATCCGTTGTGGTTGCTCAAAACTCCGAAAGGTCGAGAACAGCTGGAGATTTTCGCGCCACCGCCATACCGTCCTGGGCATGATGGCGATTTTTTCCGCTTTCGTTTCGCTTCTTTCCTTCCGCCTTCGTAGCCGCGCCGGCCTGGAACTTGAGCTTATCGCCCTGCGGCACCAAGTCGCCGTCCTCCGGCGGAAGCGCAAAGGTCGGCTTCGGCTTTTCTCGACAGACCGGTTGCTCTGGGTGTGGCTTTACCGGAATGGCCGCAGGCCTTAAACGCCATGGTGCTGGTGAAGCCGGCAACCGTCATCCAGTGGCATCGCAAAGGGTTTCGGCTCTACTGGCATTGGCGATCACGCCGTCTTGGACGGCCCAAGATGAGCCTGGAGGCCCGGGATCTAATCCGGCAGATGAGCACGGCCAACCCGCTCTGGGGCGCGCCCCGCATCCACGGCGAATTGCTCAAGCTTGGTATTGAAGTGAGCCAAGCCACGGTCGGCAGATGCATGCCATGGCAACCCAAAGTCCCCTCCCCGACCTGGCGTAGCTTTCTGCACAACCACCTGACCGACGTTGCGGCGATCGACATGTTCGTTGTTGCGACCGCGACGTTTCGGCTTCTATATGCCGTGATTGTCCTCGGACATGACCGCAGAAACATAATCCATTTCGATGTTACCGCGCATCCATCCCAGGACTGGCTAGCGCGCCAAATGATCGAAGCGTTTCCTTGGGACACCGCGCCCCGCTATCTGCTGCGCGATCGTGACGCAGCGTATGGGCAGCGTTTCCGCGATCGCGTGCAGGCGATGGGCATCCACGAGGTTGTTACCGCACCGCGATCACCCTGGCAGAACGCTTATGTCGAGCGGATCATCGGTTCGATTCGGCGCGAGTGTCTCGATTACATTATCATTTTCGATGAGCATCACCTGCGCCGTACTTTGTCGTCCTATGTTGAATACTATCATCGAACGAGAACGCATCTCTCGCTCGACAAGGATTGTCCGCAAACCCGGCCCATAAGCTCCCCGACCGGAGGCAAGATTATTGCGCTCCCTGAGGTCGGCGGCTTGCATCATCGTTACGAACGACGCGCCGCCTAAACTCTGTTGCTGCGGCACATGCACGCTCGTTTCGGCGCGAAAAACATTTTGTTCTGCAACCGTTTCACTCGAATGCGCGACGCCTACAGGCCATATTTGTGGCCGACCGCAGCCGATGTTTTATTCAACGAATAAATAATCTTCAGCCATGATCTTCACCGGCAAACAGATTCCGAGGCCAAAGAGATTTTTGAGCAGGGACAACTTACATTCTGGACGATTTCGATCATGAAATCGCGACCAATTACTTTGTTAAGGATCAGGGCATGGTCGTACTGACTTCATGCAGCCATCGCGGCGTCATCAATACCGTGCGTCAGGCCGTCGCCGCGTCCGGCGTCGATAAAGTCCTTGCCGTGATCGGCGGCTTTCACGTCGTGCCGCCGCTCGGCGACGACTACATCAACAAGACCATCGAGGAATTCCGCGCCATTGATCCGAAATATCTGATCGTCGGTCATTGCACCGGCGACCGCTTCTACGATCTGGCGCGCGCCGCGCTGGGCGACAAGGTGATCCATTCGGCGGTCGGCACGCGGCTGGTGTTCGGGGCGAATTAGCGCGCCGACTTGCACCGCGCTTTGCCGCCTTGCCTCGAGCACGGTCCGATGGTTTATGGATCGCGGTAGCTTAAAGACCGGGTTCGGCGCGTCATGAGACATCCTGTCATTATTGTCGGCGGTGGATTTGCCTTTAGCGCTCAGAAGAACGAAATAACAGCAATAAGATTATCCAGAAAGGACTGGCTTTGCTGTGCGTTTGGAGCGGTACTGGGATTGTTCTGAACCGGAAACGTGCATCGGAATATTGCCCCGCCGGCTTTATCGCCGAGATGGGGCCGCGGTGGTGGGGGCGATGAGTGCCCTTTAACCACGGGAAATTCTCATGACCACACAAAAAATGGCACGCAAGACGCTTTCAAGCACGAAGAAGAAGACCTCGAAATCTAGCAACAACAAAGCGCGTCGCCCGAGCACTGCAACTCGTCAGGTGCCGGGCAGAGAGGCGGTTCCTAAACCGAGCGGACGATCGAAGGCCATTCCTACTCCAGATGTGCAAATCCTTCAAACGCGCCGCCCAGATAGCAAGCAGAGCCGCCTTATCGATATGTTGCAGAAGTCGACTGGCGCAACAATCGACACGATGATGCAGGTGACGGGATGGCAGCCGCATTCTGTACGCGGGTTCCTGGCCGGTATCGTTCGCAAGAAGCTCGGTCTCAATCTCGTTTCGGAAGCGAATAAAAGCGGACGCATCTACAGGATCGACGGTCGGTTGGCCGGCAACAAGATAAACGAAGCGGCCTGAGGGCATGCGACGATCAGGGGTGGCCGCCCAAAGAACCTCAGACCGCAGCGTTGAGCACGAGATCGCGCAGTTGCGCGATCTCGAACTCAAAGGTCTGCGAGCCCGGTGGCATAGCATGATAGGAGGAGAGGCACCGCCGCATTTACCTCGACATCTGCTATTCGCGATCATGGCCTATCGTCTGCAATCCGAGGCATTTGGTGATCTCGACGCGGATACATTGCGGTTGCTGAAAAAAGTCGGTTCGGCCCAGTCCGATGCTGAAGTCGTTCCGCTGGCCGATGCCTTCGACCAGAAACGGCGTGTGCTGCTACCGGGCACTATCCTCACACGGGAATGGAATGGCCATATCCATCGTGTCATGGCCGTCCAGGATGGCTTTGCCTGGGAAGGCAATACCTACGACAGCTTGTCCAAGGTCGCTTTATCCATCACCGGGACCAAATGGAACGGGCCCCGATTTTTTGGCTTGCGGGATAAAAAACCGGCGGCGGTGAAAGAATGACGGGCGCAAACAAACTTGTCCGTTGCGCCATCTATACGCGGGTCTCGACCGATTCTGGACTCGACCAAGAGTTCAACTCCCTGGATGCCCAGTATGATGCGGCTTCAGCGTATATCAAAAGTCAGGCCCACGCCCATTGGGCATTGGTGCGGACCCGGTACGACGACGGGGGCTTCTCAGGCGGCTCAACCAACCGCCCTGCCCTTCAGCAGTTACTGGCGGACATAAAGGCCCACCGGATCAACGTCATCGTTGTTTACAAGGTCGACCGGCTCACCCGCTCGCTAGCGGACTTTGCCAAGCTGGTAGAGTTATTCGACGCCAATGAGGTCTCGTTTGTCTCGGTTACCCAGCAGTTCAATACCACCACCTCGATGGGCCGGTTGACGCTCAATGTACTGCTGTCGTTTGCCCAGTTTGAGCGCGAGGTCACGGCCGAGCGTATCCGAGACAAGGTCGCCGCCTCGAAGCGCAAAGGGCTTTGGGTCGGCGGGATGGTGCCGTTCGGCTACGAACTCAAAGGCGGCAAGCTTCTCATCGTTGAGGAGGAGGCCGAGCGGGTCCGAACAATCTTCAGGCGATACCTGGAACTGGGAAGCGTCAATCGGCTTGTCATCGACCTTGGCGAGCGCGGCTTCCGTAGCAAGATTCGCAAGCTATCGAACGGTACTATCAGGGGCGGCATCGCGTTCACCCAAGGTCCGCTGTTTTATATGCTGCGGAACCGCTTCTATATCGGTGAGGTTCTTTACAAGAACGAAATCTGTCCTGGCTCGCAGCCGCCGCTATTGGACAGAGAGCTCTTTGACGCGGTTCAGGCCAAACTGACGGCGCAATGGTCGCACCGGACGATCACCCGGAGCAAATCAGCGGCTCTATTATCCGGATTGCTTTTTGACGATGCCGGCCATCCGATGCAACCAACGCATGCGACCAAGAACGGGGTACGCTATCGCTATTACGTGTCCCAGCCCCATCTGCGCGGGTCGGCAACATCATCGTCCAGCACAGTCAGTCGTGTTCCTGCGACCGACATTGAAGCCGCCGTGATGGCAGCAATAGCGGTGCATCTTTGTGAGCGAAGAAGACCTGCTGCAGATCAACATCCAGTCGATCGCAATGTTCTAGCCGCGTACATCGCTCGCATAGACGTTACCAAAAGCCAATTGGCAATTAAGCTGAAGCGCCCTATCCCGGATGAGAGATCCAATCTCGATCAAGAGTTCGCCCCGGATCTGGAATCAGAGGGCAACGCGAGCGATCCCATATTGCGGATACCTTGGTGCAAACCGCCGTCACGAAAGTCGCGAGAACTCCTTTTGCCACCATCGATTCCGCAACGCACTGTTCGCCCCATGAAGTCCGAACGACGAACTGCCCTGCTCAAGGCCATCGCCCGCGGTCGAACCTGGTTAGATGAAATCATTTCCG
>JAQSCR010000471.1:5949-12052 GCA_029945495.1 Pseudolabrys sp.
ACTTGCCGGCCGCCATAAATGCAGCGTCCGTCACGTGACCATGACACTCTCGATGGCCTTCATCGCACCGTCCCTCGTCAAGGCCGCCATCGAAGGCCGCCTTCCTCGCGGAATCGGCGTCGCAAATCTACGCGATGCACCAGCGGAATGGTCGCGCCAGTTCGAGCGGTTGGGGCTATCTCAGCCGGACTGATCGATCAGCTCAGTTCAAAACCGCCAAGAACCCGACAACTTCCGTCGTCGCGGCATCCCGGTTCTCGTATCCAATCGGCACGTTGAGGATCGGCCCCAATCCCGACATCACGGGCGCGTCCAGGAGAGTATGCGCCAGGAACGGGATTTTCATGGGCGGAGACTAGGCCGCCAAATCGTCCTGTTATCTTGCCTGGAGACCGAAAGGCCAAACACAGACGCGAGAAAGCCCACACCACGTGGGCACTTTCCGCACGTCTCGGCAAAGCCGCCAATTGGCAGAGTGGGTGGTGGGCGCGACAGGGATCGAACCTGTGACCCCCTCCATGTCAAGGAGGTGCTCTCCCGCTGAGCTACGCGCCCGTTAGTGATGTGGTCTTATCGGCTCCAATCTGGCGAAGCAAGGCCAGTCGGGCAGCGATTTTTTTGGTCAGGCCGCCAGCATCTTATGGACCTCGTTGACGAGGTCGCGCAGGTGGATCGGCTTCGACAGCACTTTGGCCTGCTTCGGGGCGGTCGAATCGGCGTTCAGCGCCACGGCGGCAAAGCCGGTGATGAACATGATCTTGATGTCGGGGTCGAGTTCGGCGGCCCGGCGGGCCAGCTCGATACCGTCCATTTCCGGCATCACAATATCGGTCAGCAGCAGTTCGAACGGCTCTTCGCGCAGGCGCTGGTAGGCCGACAGGCCATTGTCGTAGGAAGTGACGTCGAATCCGGCATTTTGCAGCGCCTTGACCAGAAAGCGCCGCATATCGGTGTCGTCTTCAGCCAACAGGATTTTCGACATCGTACTTAAACGCCCCTAACGCCACTACACGCCCGGCCCAAGTGCCGGCTACTGCTGTCTCATAAGAACTATCCCGGGTAAATATCGAGTGAACCAAAACCAGCGCTTGGCTTTGTCCCCCGGCCTATGGACAATAGATCGTATAGTGCGCCTAAATCCGGCCTATTCGCAATGGAATCAGCCTGTCTGATGGATGCCTCCGATCATGACTGATTCAAAGGACGAGTTGGACCCGCCGTTCGAGATTCTCGAGCCGGAGATGTGCCGGGGGCCGGCTTTGTTCAATTCGCCGCATTCGGGCTCGACCTATCCGCGCGGGTTCCTGAGCCAAACCCGGCTGGATATCGGCACCTTGCGGCGCTCGGAGGACAGTTTCGTCGACGCGCTGATGACCGGGGTGGTCGCGCAGGGTTATCCGATGATGCGGGCGCATTTCCCGCGCTGCTTCGTCGATGTGAACCGCGAGCCCTATGAGCTCGATCCACGCATGTTCGACGGCCGCCTGCCCTCCTTCGCCAATACCCGCTCGATGCGGGTGGCCGGGGGCCTCGGCACCGTAGCGCGGGTGGTCGGCGACGCCCAGGAAATCTACGATCGCCGGATTCCGATCGACGACGCGCTGACGCGGATCGAGAGCCTCTACAAACCCTACCACCGGGCGCTGCGGAAGCTGTTTACCCGCCTGCACCGGGATTTCGGCGCCGCCATGCTGATCGACTGCCACTCCATGCCGTCGAGCGCCGGGCACAAGGACGAACGTCCGCGGCCTGAATTCGTGCTCGGCGACCGCTACGGCACAAGCTGCGTCGGCGTGGTGGCCGAGACGGCGGAACAGACCTTGCGCGGCATGGGCTACACGGTCAGCCGCAACAAGCCCTATGCCGGCGGCTTCATCACCGAGCACTACGGCAATCCGGCCGCCGGCCTGCACGCCATCCAACTGGAGATCAACCGTGCGCTCTATATGGACGAACGGCGTTATCAGCGGACCAGCGGTTTCGACCGGCTTGCGGCGGATTTGGTGACGTTGGCCCGCCGCCTCGGCGACATCCCGCTGGAGGAACTGCGGCCCTATCGCGCGGCGGCGGCGGAATAGCGCATTCGGCAGCTCCCCTGCGCCTCCCGGGCCCATCTAGGGCCCTAAACGCTCTTTGCAGCCGGCAAATTTGCCGGCACAAAAAAAAGGGCCGCTCACGAAGAGCGGCCCAAGTCTAGGGAGGAAACGCCCAAGGAGGGCAACGGTATCGCTACCGCATTGCAATAACTTACGCCGCAACGCACAAAAATCAAGGCCAAGAACGCGTTTTACCATGCAGTTTTGCATGACTGAGTTCCGGATTCAGGTATTCCGATAATCGCCATGCGAAAAGTTGCGGACCTGCGGAACCCCGCGCAATTAAGTTGCGGCACGGTTTGTTAGCGGACAAACATGGCCGGCGTAGATTTCAGGGTGGCCAATGGCCTAGTCGGCCAACGTCAGCCGGCCGTCAGTTGCCGGCGCGGCCGGTCTCCGATAGGTCGGGGCGAACGAGGGGCACCATGACCGCCATCAACTTCACCAGCTTTGTCGACCAGCTCGCCACGGCGTCGGGCGACACCATCCTGCCGTTCTTCCGGACCGCGCTGGCGATCGAGAACAAGCTCGCGCGCGGTTTCGATCCGGTGACCGCCGCCGACCGCGCCGCGGAAGACGCCATGCGCAGCCTGATTCGCCAGAATTTTCCCGAGCACGGCATCCTCGGCGAGGAATATGGCGCCGAGCACACCGACGCCGAATATGTCTGGGTGCTCGACCCGATCGACGGCACCAAGTCGTTCATTTCCGGCATGGTCGCCTGGGGCACCTTGATCGGACTGATGCGCTTCGGCGAGCCGGTTTACGGCATGATGCACCAGCCGTTCACGCGTGAGCGTTTCAGCGGCGACAGCGGCGCCGCGCATTATCGCGGACCGGCCGGCAACCGCGATCTGCGCGTGCGCGCCTGCGAAACCTTGAGTGACGCGCTGCTGTTCACCACCAGTCCGTTGCTGATGAACGCAGCCGACCGCGCCAGTTTCAAAAAGGTCGAGGACAAGGTGAAGCTGTCGCGCTACGGCGGCGACTGCTACGCCTATTGCATGCTGGCGGCCGGGCAAATCGACCTGGTGATCGAAACCGAGCTCAAGCCGCACGACATTGTGGCGCTGATCCCGATCATCCTCGGCGCCGGCGGCATCGTCACCACCTGGGAGAACGGGCCGCCGCAGGCCGGCGGCCGCATCGTCGCCGCCGGCGACGCGCGCACCCACGCCGCCGCGCTCGAATTGCTCAACGGTTAGGGCGGCGGCTATCGGGCGCCAACGCTGTCCGCTATGATTTGCAGCATTCTGGAACAGCGAGGTTCCTGGCCCATGATCACCGAAATCGTCCTGTTCGACCTGCCCAAGGGGATCACCCGCGAGGCAATGATCGCGCAATTCCGCGAGTCGGTGCCGCGCTGGCAGCAAAACCCGGACATGATCCGCAAGCACATGGTCTTCGATCTCGCATCCGGCAAAGGTGGCGGCGTCTATTTATGGAATTGCGTCGAGGATGCGCAGCGCTGGCATGACGAAGGATTCCGCCAACGCATTCTGGCCGCGTTCGGGTCGGAGCCGAGCTATCAATATTTCGAAACGCCGGTGATCGTCGACAATGCCGCGCACGACGTCATGATCGAAGCCGCTTGATCAATCCGCCCTTGCGAGGCGGCCGTCTGCCCGGCTTTTTCTTGGTCAGTTTGGCCAGAGCGCGGGTGGAGGGCATGCGCATGTCGGCGGTGTGTTCATCACGATCCAGATTCTCGATGATCGCCAACAGCACGCCGCGCGTGGCCGCGATCGCCGCCGGTTTGACGCCGCACACGGCGATGCGGTTGACGTCCTCGGCCAAAGGCACCAGACGGTCGCGCAAGGCGCGGCCCTTGGCGGTCAGCAGCACATAGATTTTCTTGCGGTCGCCGGCGAATTGGCGGCGGCGGATATAGCCGAGCCGCTCCATTGCCTTGAGCGCGGAGAAGGTGGTCGGCTCCATGACGCCGGCGCGGTCGCTCAGTTCACGCTGGGTCAGCCGGTCGCCTTCCCAGAGAATGCGCAGGAACGTCCAGTGTCCGAACGACACCGCATGCTCGGCCAGCCGCATCTGCAGCGCGCGCACCAGCGCGCGCGTCGCGTCCTTGACCAGATGGGCGAGGCGGTCGTCCGGCACCGCCTCGCGCCAATGCCGCAGGATCGCCTGCGTATCGGGCTGCGGGCTCATGACAGCGCGACCTGATGGCTTAAGGTCACGTCGCGGCCTTCGCGCGCCGAACGCAGCATGGCCAGGATGACTTCCATGGTCGCCATCGCCCATGGCCCGTCATGCAGCGGCTTTTCGCCGTGAACGACCGCACGATAGAGTTCGTCGATGACCTCGCTACGCGGCACCGCCGGCGGCGGCAGCGCGTCGAGCCGCGCGACGCCGTTCTCATAGATCATTACGCCGTTCGGCAGCGCCCGCAGATCGGCGCGATCGCAACTCACCAGCAAGGTGCCGAAATGATTATGCCCGACGGGCGGCGTCGTTGCCGCCTTGTAACTGTCGCCGCCATAATTGCGCGCGTTCTTGTGGGCGGCCTCGGCCGCGGCGCTGGCGAAGGCAACGCGCGGCGCAGCCGCCTGCGGCGCTTTCTGCTGGCCCATCTCGCCGATCCAGCCTTGCCATTCGTCGCTATCGAAGTGGCCATAACCATTATAGGTGAGCGAGGCGAACGCCCCGCGCGCGAATGTCAGCAGCGCGGCATAAGCGCCCTCGGTCGGCCGCGCGCGGTCCCATGCGCCGGTCACGGCGCGCACGCTTGCCACATCGTCGCCGGCGATAAATCGCACGACGTCGACCTGATGCGCCGCCTGATTGTAGACGGCGCCGCCGCCTTGCGCGGTGTCGAGTTCTTCCGGCCGGCGCGGGCGGTAGAGGTAATCGGTGTAGTTGATGGCATTGATCATGCGCACCGCGCCGAACGCGCCGCTCTTAACCAGCGCCCGCAACCGCTGCACCGGCGCATCGAACGAATGGCTGTGACCGACGACGAGATGAACGCCGGCCGCGCGCACCGCCGCGATAATGGCCGCGCAATCGGCGAGCGTCAGCGCCAGCGGCTTCTCGATCAGCACATGCTTGCCATGGCGCGCAGCCAGCACGGCCTGTTGCGCGTGAAACTGATGCGGCGTCGCAACATAGACCGCTTCGACGTCCGGGTCGGCGCAGAGTTCCTCCGCCGTTGCGTAAGTCTTAGCCCCAAAGTCGGCGGCAAATCGCGCCCGCGCGGCCTCGCGCGGATCGGCGGCGGCTACCAGCGCGACGCGGGAATCGCCGGCAAAGGTCGGCACCATCAGGCTAAAGGCGCGGCCGAGGCCGATGACGCCCAGCTTCAACTTGCGTTGGTTTGTGTCGCGCAAGACCGGCCCCGCCTCGACAAGATTGCCGATTGTGTATTATCTTAGATATCTAAGAATAGACGCGCGAGCGAAATCTGCGGACGCCGCGCCGACAAGGGGAAACGCCGCCATGATGACGCCCGAGGAAAACGGCCTGCTGTGCCGCGTCGAGGGTGACGCGCCGATGGGTCAGATCATGCGCCGCCACTGGATCGCCGCCTGCCTGTCCGAGGAAGTGGCGCAAGCCGACGGCGCGCCGATCAAGGTCCGCCTCTTGGGCGAGGATCTCGTCGTGTTCCGCGACAGCAAGGGCCGCATCGGCGTGCTCGACGAATATTGCTCGCACCGGCGCGCCTCGCTGGTGTTTGCCCGGAACGAGGAATGCGGCCTGCGCTGCCTCTATCATGGCTGGAAGTTCGACGTTGACGGCAACATCGTCGAAATGGCGTCGGAGCCGGCCAACAGCCTAATCCCCGATCGAGTCAAGCACAAATCCTATCCGGCGCGCGAGGCCGGCGGCTTCGTCTGGACCTATATGGGCCCGCCGGAGGAAATGCGCGAATTCGAGCCGCCGGCTTTTGCACCGACGAGAGACGCCAAAGTCAGCGCCACCAAAGTGCGGGTGCGCTGCAACTGGGCGCAGATTCTCGAAGGCCAGATCGACTCGGCGCATTCGTCGAGCCTGCA
>JAQSCR010000472.1 GCA_029945495.1 Pseudolabrys sp.
CATCCTCGACATCGCCTGGACGCATGTGCGAGGCCGTGTGCGGCAGACCGGCTTCGCGGTTGCCGGCGTCGCCACCGGCGTCGGCTTTTCGATCATGATGGCCTCGTTGATGCAGGGTTCGCAGGACGACTTCACCAATCGTCTGATCAACACGCTGCCGCATATCACTGTCTCCGACGAACGCCGGACGCCGCCGAAACAGCCGGCGGAGAAGCTTTACGCCGCGGCTGCGATTCACGGCCTGACACCGGAAGCGCGCCGGCCGGGCATCAAGAACCCGCTCGCCAGCATCGCCGCGCTGGAAGCCTGGGTGCCGGGCGCGGTGGCGCCGTCGGTGCGCGTGCCGGCGATCGTGCGCTATGCCAGCCAGGATGTCGGCATCAACGTCATCGGCATCGATCCGCGCCGCGAGGGCCTGGTTTCCGATCTGCCGAAGCAGCTGCGCGGCGTCACGCTGAGCGCGCTGTACCGCGCCACCAACGCGATCATTATCGGCGATGGGCTATCGGACAAGATCGGTGCGCGGATCGGCGCCAATATGACGCTGCAAACCAGCGAGGGCGCGCGGCTCAATGCCCAGGTTGTCGGCGTGTTTCACACCGGCGTGCGCCAGATCGACGAACGCACCGCCTACGTGCTGATCAAGACCGGGCAGATTCTGTCGCGGCAGACCGGCCTGGTCAACGAATTGCGGCTGCGGCTGCGCGATCCGATGATCTCGCGCGAGATCGCCGCGCGCATCGAGAACGATACCACCTATAAATCGGTGTCGTGGCAGGAATCGAATGAGGATCTTCTCAATTCCTTCCTCATCCGCAATATCATCATGTTCGCCGTGGTCGGCGCCATCCTGCTGGTGGCGAGCTTCGGTACCTATAATATCATTTCCACCATCACCCACGAAAAGGCGCGCGACATCGCCATCATGAAGTCGCTGGGCTTGACCGAGTTCACCGTGCGCTCGATCTTCGTGGTCGAGGCGCTGATTATCGGCATTGCCGGCGCGCTTGCCGGTTTCGTCCTGGGTTATCTGCTCTGCCTTGCCCTCGGCTCGGTCACGATCAAGAGTCCTTTCATGGATGCCGATCACCTGCCGATGGCCTACACTTATACGCATTACTTGCTGGCCGGCGCCGTCGCCTTGGCGTCGTCGCTCATTGCCGGCTATCAGCCGGCGCGCAAGGCGTCGCGCATGCATCCGGTCGAGATCATCCGGGGGGCGACATGATCGTGGCGCCGCCGCTGATCGAAGCGCGCAACGTCACCCGTATCCTGCCGGGCGTCGTGCCGACCACTTTGGTGCACGACATCGATCTCGCCATCGGCGCGAACGAATTCGTCGCCATCACCGGGCCGTCCGGCTCGGGCAAATCGTCGCTTCTTTATCTGCTCGGCCTGCTCGATCTGCCGACCTCGGGCGAAGTTTTGATGCGCGGTGAGGCAACCACGTCGATGCCGGAAGAGGACCGCGCTCATGCGCGGCTCACCATGCTCGGCTTCGTGTTTCAGTTCCATTTCCTGCTGCCGGAATTTACCGTGCTGGAAAACGTGATGTTGCCGATGCGCGCGCTGGGGCAATTGTCGAAGGCGGACATGCGCGCGCGCGGCGGCGATCTGCTTGGCTCGCTCGGGCTTGGCGATCACATGAACAAGCGCCCGGATCAGCTCTCCGGCGGCCAGCGGCAACGCGTGGCGGTGGCGCGCGCGCTCGCCAATGAGCCGCCGGTCATTCTCGCCGACGAGCCGACCGGGTCGCTCGATTCAAAAGCCAGCGAGCAGGTGTTCGAGGTATTGCGCGACCTGGTGCGCGTCCAAGGCAAGACCGTGGTGGCGGTGACGCACGATCTCGGCATGGCCGAGCGCATGGACCGTCACATCGAATTGCTCGATGGCCGCGTGCGCGCCGACGAGATGCACGAGCTGACTGGTAGCGTCACTCTTTAAGCGCGTAGGCCGGCTTCGGCAAAAGAATGGCCCAGCCGACATTGACGAAGCTGTCGCCGCGCCGATCCGGCAGCAGGAACGGCGGCTGCACCGCGGCCTCGCCGGCAATGTTGCGGAATTGCACCGGGATGACATTGAGGTCGCCGACGGTCCACACCACCACGGCGCCGCGCGCGCGAAGGTCGTTGAGGTCGATCCACGGCGCCCGCGCCGGTTCGCCGTCGATCAGGACGCGCGGATGGCTCGGCGCGTAATGCCCGACATTGCCGCCTTCCCACATGCTGCCGATGACATAGGCAATCGGTTGGCCGGTGACGGCGCGGGCGCGGCGCGATAGCTCCAGAGCGAGGCGCTCGCCAGGGAAGAAAACGGCGCGATAGCGGTGATCGTAGTTCGGCAGCACCGCGTAATTGACGATGAAGGCTCCCGCCATGCAGGCGAAGACGATGCCCCAGGTCAACAGGATGCGGCCGAGACGTCCGGGCTCAAACGCGCGGCGCGCCACCAGCACCAGCCACAGGCCTAAGAACATCCATAGCGGATAGCCCCACATCGCCACCGTGCCGCGGCCGGAGACTGCCGCGAGCGCCAGAACGGCGGCGACCGGGCCAAAGGCGAGCCAGGTAACGATCCGCATGTCATAGGCGTCGGCCAGTGAGGCGATCGGTTTCTCGGTGGCCGTTCGGCGCGGAATGAACAAAGGCGCGGCGATCAGCAGCGACGGAATGAGGAAGAACAGCTGACCGACGGCGAACTGCGCCGGGTGCCAGAGGTGATCGTACCAGCCGCGCGACAGCACGGCGCGGTGCTCGGCATAGCCAAAGGGGAGGAAGTCGTTCCGCACCAGCCACAGGAGGTGCGGCGCCATGACGAGCAACGCGACCAAAGCGGCGGCATAGGGCCCCGGCGTCGTCAAAGATTTGCGGGCGTCGCCGTCGACCAGCACGAATATGGCGATCGGCGCGGCCAGCACGACGACGAAGTACTTCGCCCACAGTGAAATCCCGACCGC
The DNA here is from genome assembly GCA_029945495.1 of Pseudolabrys sp. Taxonomy (GTDB): domain Bacteria; phylum Pseudomonadota; class Alphaproteobacteria; order Rhizobiales; family Xanthobacteraceae; genus Pseudolabrys. The sequence continues at coordinate 2,957 of JAQSCR010000472.1, forward strand.
CGCGCCCAGCATGGCCCAATGGCCAAGCCATCCGCCGCGCAGCGCCCGATGCAGCGCGTAGCCGGCCAGCGCCCAGAACGGCAGCTGGATGACGTCGTGGTTGAACTTGGCCGCGGTGTAGCTGAGGTAATGCAGGCCATCGACGGTCAGCACGGCCACGAGCGCGCCGAGCGGACCGGCCAGCGGCCGCGCCGCCACATAGACGACCGCCAATGCCGCGACGACGGCGACCTGTGCCAAAAGGTAGTAGGCAAAATCGTATCCAATGGCGCGGTGCGCCATTTCGACCAGCCACCAGGGCAATGGCGGCAGCTTGTCGTAGCCGAGCTGCCATTCGCGGCCGTAGAGCAGCGCCTCGATCAGATCAAGTGGCAGATTGGGGTAGAGCAGCGCCGGCAACGCGGTCCAGACCGCGGCATGCAGCGCCAGAATGGCGGCAAAAGCCCGTCCGGGCGAGGCGGCGATCCGTGCCAGCAAGGACGGCGAGGGGGAGGCCTGCATCGGCTTAAGTTCCGGGTTGGCCATAGGGGAGGACAATGGGAGCGGACAAAGGGGGCGTGCGAAGGTTCTTGTGAAAGACCGACGATGTGTCGTTACCATAGCAGGAATTCGCGGTTGCGCGGGCGCGCCGCCTCATGGAGATTAGGGCCAGCCCGTGCGAATCAGTTGCGCTACGCATGATCCCGAAAAGCCTGTCCCGGACGTGATCCGGGATGGGAACCGGTTTTCGGATAAGATCATGCGCAAATAGGCCTCCCAGGATCGGTTTTATGCTTCGGATCGGCGCCATTTTCATCGCAGCCTGCATGGTGCTCATCGCCGCCTCGGTCGGCGCGGTGCTTTTTCTCGGCCTGAAGCTCGATCCGCGCACCTCCGCCATCGTCGCCTTGGCGGTGCTCATTGCCTTGGCGCTCTACAATACGATCACCACCCGGCTGCAGGATCGCCGCTTTCTCGGCGACCAGATCGCCGACCTGTCGCGCGGCACCGCCGACCTCTCGCGCCAGATGGCCGAGATGTCGCGCCGGGTCGCCGCCGTGGAAACCCGCCTCGAGGCGACTGTGAGCCGGCAGCGCGGCGCCGTCGACCCGATCGCCGCCGAGATCGGCGAACTCGGCGGGCTGGTTCGCCAGATCGCCGAAACCGTGGCCGCGCACGAAACGATTTTCCGCGACCACGGCGCCATGCCGCCGCGGTCCACGGATGCGCTTGCGAATTCCGACCCGCAGACCGTAGACGATACGCCGCTGGCGTTGAGCGAAACCGACACCGTCACCGGCCCGCGCCGTTTCCAGGGCATGAGCCGCGAAGCGATCGGCGAACTGGTGGCGAAGGCGGCGGATTCGAACCGTATCGATCTTTACCTGCAGCCGATCGTCACCTTGCCGCAGCGCAAGGTGCGCTTCTACGAGGCGTTGTCGCGGTTGCGCACCGAGCAAGGCGACATCATTCCGGCCGGCGACTTCATCGACGTTGCCGAAAGCGTCGGCCTGATGCCGAAGATCGACAACATGCTGGTGTTCCGCTGCGTGCAGGTGGTGCGGCGTCTGCAACTCAAAAGCCGCGACGTCGGCCTGTTCTGCAATATCAGCGCGTCGACCTTGACCGACACGATCTATTTTCGCCAGTTCCTCGATTTCATGGAGGCCAACCGCGCGCTGGCCGGCTCGCTGGTGTTTGAATTCAAGCAGGAGGCCTATCGCGCTTTCGGCCCGCTCGAATACGAAAGCCTGTCGGCGCTGGCCGAGCGCGGCTTCCGCTTCTCGATGGATCATGTCACCGACCTGCGCCTGGACGCGAAGGAATTGGCCGATCGCTCGTTCCGCTTCCTGAAAGTGCCGGCCAAGCTTCTGCTCAATCGCGCCGCCTCGGCGCAGAGCGACATTCATGCCGAGGATCTCGCCGATCTGATGGCGCGCTCGGGGATCGATCTCATCGGCGAGCGCATCGAAAGCGAAAATACGGTGGTCGATCTGCTCGACTACGACGTGCGCTTTGGCCAGGGCTTCCTGTTCTCGGCGCCGCGTCCGGTGCGGGCCGAGGCCTTGCATGGCAGCGTCGGCAACGCGGCGCCATCCGACAAGGCGGTCGCCGGCAGCTCGTTGAGCGACTACCTCGCCGCCAACGCTCCCTCACTCTGACCGGTTAAGCCCCGTGCCCAATTTGATCCCGCATTTTTCGGCGCTTGCGCCCGACTACGACGTGTTTTTGTGCGACGTCTGGGGCGTCGTGCATAATGGCGAAGTGTCATTCCCCGACGCCTGCGACGCGCTGATGCGGGCGCGGGCGATGGGCAAGACGGTCGTGTTCATCACCAACGCGCCGCGTCCCGGCGAGGCGGTGATCCGCCAGATCGCCCACCTGCGCGTGCCGGCCGAGGCCTACGACGCCATCGTGTCGTCCGGCGACGTCACCCGCGACGTCATTATCCACCGCAAAGACCAGACTTTGTGCCATATCGGCCCGGAGCGCGATCATTCGATCTTCACCGGGCTGAACGCGAAGTTCGCGCCGCTCGAGAGCGCCGACTACGTCGTCTGTTCCGGTCTCGACGACGACGAGACCGAGACGCCGGGGGACTACCGCGCGCGTCTGGAGACGATGCTCAAGCGCAAGCTGTTCATGGTCTGCGGCAATCCCGATCTGGTGGTCGAACGCGGCAACCGGCTGGTCTATTGCGCCGGCTCGATCGCCGATCTTTACGCCAATATGGGCGGCGAGGTGCTCTATGCCGGCAAGCCGTACCGGCCGATCTACGATCTGGCGCTCGCCAAGGCGGAAGCGATTTCCGGCCGCAAGGCCGACCTCAAGCGCGTGATGGCGATCGGCGATTCGGTGCGCACCGATCTCAAGGGCGCGCGCGCCTTCGGCGTCGACATGCTGTTCATGGCCGCCGGCATCCACGCCGAGGAATTCGGCGGCCGCGATTTGCCCGACACCGGTGCGATGAAGACGGTGTTCGCCGCCGCCGGCGAGATGCCGACCGCGGTGATGAAGAATTTGGTGTGGTAGCCGAACCGTCATTCCGGACGCCTTGCGCAGCAAGGCGATCCGGAATCCAGCGCTGGATTCCGGGTTCGCGCTTTCAGCGCGCCCCGGAATGACGAGCTACGTAATCGGCGCCGGATTGAACAACGTCAACGCGTTGTGAAGTCCCCATTTGTCGGCGCAGGTTTTTTTCTTGCCGCTGGCGACATCCAAAATCAGCCGGAAGATTTCCCAGCCGACGTCTTCGATGCTGGCCTCGCCGGTGGCGATGGTGCCGGCGTTGACGTCGATCAGGTCGGACCAGCGCTGGGCCAGCTCGGTGCGGGTCGCCACCTTGATCACCGGCACCGCCGCCAGGCCGTAAGGCGTGCCGCGGCCGGTGGTGAAGACATGCACGTTCATGCCGGACGCCAGTTGCAGCGTGCCGCAGACGAAATCGGATGCCGGCGTCGCTGCGAAAATAAGCCCCTTGTCGCGGACGCGCTCGCCCGGCGACAGCACGCCGGAAATCGCGCTCGATCCGGACTTGGCGACCGAGCCGAGCGCCTTCTCGACGATGTTGGCGAGGCCGCCCTTCTTGTTGCCGGGCGTCGGATTGGCGCTGCGGTCGGCGCCGCCCTTCTCGAGATAATCGTCGTACCAGGCCATCTCGCGAATGAGCGACCGCGCGACATCTTCGTTCACCGCGCGCTGCGTCAGCAGATGGATGGCGTCGCGCACCTCCGTCACCTCGGAGAACATCACGGTGGCGCCGGCGCGGACCAGCAGATCGGAGGCAAAGCCGAGCGCCGGATTGGCGGTAACGCCGGAAAAAGCATCGCTGCCGCCGCATTGCAGGCCAACGACAAGATCGGAGGCCGGGCAGGTCTCGCGCTTGCGTTGGTTCAGCACGGCGAGCCGCGTCTCGGCCATGGCGACGATCATGTCGATCATGGCACCGAAGCTGGTCAGTGTTTCATCCTGAAGACGCATAATGCCGGTCTTCATTCCGTCCTTGGCGGCGTCCTTGCCCTCGGGCAGCAGACGCTCGGGCTGCAGCTTTTCGCAGCCGAGGCCAACGATCATCACCTCGCCGCCGAAATTCGGATGCCTGGCGAGATTCTGCAGCGTGCGGATCGGGATGTTGGCCTGCGGCGCGTTGATGGCGACGCCGCAGCCATAGGCATGCGTCACCGCCACGACGTCGTCGACATTCGGGTACTTTGGCAGCAACTCGTCTTTGATGCGCTTGAGCGCGACCTCGAGCGTGCCGGCGACGCATTGCACGCTGGTCGAGATGGCGAGGATGTTCTTGGTGCCGACCGAGCCGTCATTGTTGCGGTAGCCCTCGAACGTATAACCCTCGAGCGGCGGCAACGGCGCCAGCCTGCGGGTGGCGAGATCGAGACCGTCGAGGCTGGGAGCCTCCGGCGTGCGCACGCGCGATTCCTCAACCCAACTGCCGGCCGGCAGCAGATCGAGCGCATAGCCAATGACCTCGCCGTAGCGGATGATCGGCGCGTCTTGCGCGATGTCGGTGAGCGACACCTTGTGCCCCTGCGGCACGAATTCGCGCAGCGTCAGTCCATCGGCAAACCGCGTCCCGGCCGGCATGCCGAAGGCATTGACGATGATCGCGACATTGTCGCGCTCATTGAGCCGGATATAGCGCGGCACCTCGGCCGGCGGTTTCACAGGTATGGTCATCATACGTCCTCCGGGCGCTAATATAGCGGCCGGGGCGCAAACGGGAAGGGTTGTTGCTGTCATGGCCGGGCTTGACCCGGCCATCCATGACCCCGTGCGGCAAAGACGGGCTTTCGGAAGATAAATATTATCGGCAGCGCATCATGGATGCCCGGGTCGAGCCCGGGCATGACAGAAAGTGTCTTACGCGCCGGACCCTCCCAAGGGAGGGATAAGGTCGCTAAGCCGCCGGCGCTTGCGCCGTTGGCGGGGCGGTCTCGGCCGGGTCCTTGAATACCGCTTCGATCTTGCTCTGCAGCGTCTGCGCGTTGAACGGCTTGACGATGTAGTTGGAAACGCCGGCCTTGCGGGCGGCGATGACGTTTTCGGTTTTTGACTCGGCCGTAACCATGATGAACGGAGTCTCGGAAAGATCCGGATCGCTGCGAATGTGTTTCAGCAGGTCGTAGCCGGTCATCGGCTCCATGTTCCAGTCGGAGATCACCAGGCCAAATTTGCGCTCGCGCATCTTGGCCAATGCGACCGAGCCGTCGCTGGCATCATGGATATCGACGAAGCCCAGCTGCTTCAGCAGGTTGCGGATGATCCGGAGCATCGTGTTGTAATCATCCACGATCAGAACCGGCATCGTAAAATCGATAGCCATCGTGCATCGCCCTTATAGTGGGCGCTCCCCAGAGTTGGCGGACTGTAACGTCGGCGCTTGAATAACCCGTTAATTTGAAAGTTTGTTAACGGCGCGCTAACCCTATCCACCGGCAAATCAGTGCAGTTGCCTTAATAGCGGGCAAATGCGTAAACGCTTGCGCCATCAACGTACCGTCACGCAGCTTTGACCCTCATATGAATAAGCCGATGCCTCCCGCCACGTCCTTTTCCGTCGTCCGCGACGGCGATCCTGACGCGCTTTATGGCGCGGTTGTGGCGATCGGCAATTTCGACGGCGTGCATCGCGGCCATCGCACCGTCATCGATGCCGCGCTCGCCCGCGCCGCCGGGCTCGGCCGCAAGGCCGCGGCTTTGACCTTTTCGCCGCACCCGCGCCGCTTTTTCCAGCCAGCCGTGCCGCTGTTCAATTTGTCGAACGAACGCGACCGGCTTCGCCTGCTCGCCGCGACCGGCCTCGACGGCGCCATCGTCATGCGCTTCGACGCCGAACTGGCCGCCACGTCGGCGCAGGACTTCATCGAACGCATTCTGGTCGGACGCTTCGGTATCGGCGGCGCGGCCATCGGCTTCGACTTTCATTTCGGACACAAGCGCGCCGGCTCACCGGAATACTTGGCCGCGGCAGGCAAGCGGCTCGGCTTTGCCGTCGACATCGTGCCGCCGCTCGAGGACGAGGGCCGGCCGGTATCCTCCGGCGCGGTGCGCGCCGCTTTGGCCGAAGGCAAGGTGGTGGAAGCGGCCGAACTCTTGGGCGCGCCCTGGTTCGTCTCCGGCGAAGTCATCCACGGCGCCAAGCGCGGCCGCGAACTCGGCTTTCCGACCGCCAATATCCGGCTCGACCCGGACTGCGGCCTCAAGCACGGCATCTATGCGGTGCGGATGGCGGTCGGGGCTAAGCGCTACGATGGCGTCGCCAGTTTCGGCATCCGGCCGATGTTCGACGCCGGCGCGCCGCTGCTGGAAGCGTTCCTGTTCGATTTCGACGGCGACCTTTACGGCCGGAACGTCGATGTCGCCATTATCGGCTGGATCCGGCCCGAGCAGAAATTCGCCTCGATCGACGACCTCAAGCGCAACATGATCGCGGACGCGGCGCAGGCGCGCGACGCCTTGAAGCGGGCCGGCGGGGCGTTTCCGCAGTTGGGGGAGATTTGATTTTCGTCATTCCGGGACCGGCCGAAGGCCGGGACCCGGAATCCAGATGCATGTTCCGCAGTATCTGGATTCCGGGTTAGCTCGCGTTGCTCGCGCCCCGGAATGACAGCGTTTTGCGCCTTTCCCCCCCGGAATCAGCCTGCTACATAGCCGGCCATGAGCAAACCCGAACGCGATTACTCCGAGACCCTGTTTCTGCCGCAGACGGAATTCCCGATGCGGGCCGGCCTGCCGCAGAAGGAACCCGAAATCCTCAAGCGCTGGGAAGAGGGCGACCTCTATGGCCAGATGCGCGCCGCCTCGAAAGGCCGCGAGAAATTCGTGCTGCACGACGGCCCGCCTTACGCCAACGGCAACATCCATATCGGCCACGCGCTCAACAAAATCCTCAAGGACGTGGTGACGCGCAGCCAGCAGATGCTCGGCTACGACAGCAACTACCTGCCGGGCTGGGACTGCCACGGCCTGCCGATCGAATGGAAGATCGAGGAAGAGAACTACCGCTCCAAGAACAAGCAGAAGCCGAATTTCTCCGAGCCCGCCGCGATGGTCGCGTTCCGGCAGGAATGCCGCGCCTATGCGCAAAAGTGGCTCGAGGTGCAGCGCGAGGAATTCAAGCGCCTCGGCGTCGAGGGCGACTGGGATCATCCTTATACGACGATGAGCTTTCCGGCCGAGGCGCAGATCGCGCGCGAACTGATGAAGTTCGCTGCTAACGGCTTGCTCTATCGCGGTTCGAAGCCGGTGATGTGGAGCGTGGTCGAGAAGACCGCGCTGGCAGAAGCCGAGATCGAGTACGAGGATTATACGTCGGATACGGTGTGGGTGAAGTTTCCGGTTTCTCATATCCCCATGGGACCGCCGGGCGGGCGTCTGGACCCCGATAAGCCGATGCCGCAGGCGCATCCTATGATGCCGATGAATACTTCGGTAGTTATTTGGACAACTACCCCTTGGACGCTGCCGGGGAATAGAGCGGTCACTTATTCTTCGAAAATTGAATATGCATTATATGGTGTGATCGAAGCGGCGCCCGAAAACTGGGCCAAGGTCGGCGACTACTTTATCCTCGCTAAAAAGCTTGCCGATGAAGTTTTCAAGCAAGCCAAAGTCACTGAGTACAAGCAATATGACGATATCTCTTCCCGAACGCTTTCTGAATTGGTTTTAAGTCACCCGCTCGCAAAGCTTCATAGTCTTTACGGGTTCTCCGTTCCCCTACTCGACGGTGATCATGTCACGGACGATACCGGCACCGGTTTTGTACACACTGCCCCCGGCCATGGCCGTGAGGATTTTGAGATCTGGACAGATCACGCGCGCGAATTGCAAGAACGTAATATTAAAACTGGCATTCCCTACACTGTCGATGAGAATGGCGCGCTGACCGCGCAGGCGCCCGGTTTCGAGGGCAAGCGCGTCATCAACGACAAAGGCGAGAAGGGCGACGCCAACAACGCCGTCATCGCTGCTTTGGCCGAAGCGGGCAACATCATCGCGCGCGGCCGGTTGAAGCATCAGTATCCGCATTCGTGGCGCTCGAAGAAGCCGATCATCTTCCGCAACACGCCGCAGTGGTTCATCGCGATGGATCAGGCGATCGACAAGCCCGGCGATACGTTGCGCGGACGCGCGCTCGGCGCCATCAAGGTGACGCGCTGGGTGCCGAAGGCCGGCGAAAACCGGATCACCGGCATGATCGAAGCCAAGCCCGACTGGGTGATCTCGCGGCAGCGCGCCTGGGGCGTTCCCATTGCCGTCTTTATCAATGAGAAGCCGGACGGCTCGGTCGACATCTTGCAGGACGCGCAAGTCGAATTGCGCATCGTCGACGCTTTCGAGAAGGAGGGCGCCGACGCCTGGTACGCGGAAGGCGCGCGCGAGCGTTTCCTTGGCAAGCGCGCCAACGAGCCGTGGAAGAAAGTCGACGACATCTGCGACGTCTGGTTCGATTCCGGCTCGACGCACGCTTTCGTTCTGGAAGACCCGGTGCATTTCCCGCAGCTTGCCGGCATCAAGCGCAAGGCGGTCGGCGGCAAAGACACCGTGATGTATCTGGAAGGCTCCGACCAGCATCGCGGATGGTTTCATTCGTCATTGATCGAGAGCTGCGGCACGCGCGGCCGCGCGCCGTTCGACGTCGTCTTGACGCATGGCTTCGTCCTGGACGAGCAGGGCCGCAAGATGTCGAAGTCGACCGGCAACGTCACCGCGCCGCAGGACGTCATCAAGCAGTCCGGCGCCGATATCCTGCGCATGTGGGTGTGCGCGTCGGACTATGCTGACGATCTGCGCATCGGGCCGGAGATTTTGAAGACGACCGCCGACACCTATCGCAAGCTGCGCAACACCATGCGCTGGATGCTCGGCTCATTGGCGCATTTCCACGAGGACGAGCGCGTCGCCTTCGAGAAAATGCCGGAGCTGGAGCGGCTGATGCTGCACCGGCTCTCTGAGTTGGACGAGCTGGTGCGGCAGGCTTACACCGACTTCGACTACAAGCGCATCTTCGCGAACTTAAGCGCCTTCATGACATCGGACCTGTCGGCGTTCTATTTCGACATCCGCAAGGACGCGCTGTACTGCGATCCGTA
>JAQSCR010000473.1 GCA_029945495.1 Pseudolabrys sp.
CCGGCGGCAAGGTCAGATCTCCGGCCGGCGCGGCCCGCCGCCTTCGCGGGCGCGCTGCAGACCGAGCCAGCGCTCGCGGAAGATCACCGCCAGCCCGGCGCCGGCGATGATCGTCGCGCCGACATAGACCAGCACGCTCGGCAATTCGCCGAACACCCAATAGCCGAGCAGCAGCGCCCACAGCATCGCCGAATAGTCGAACGGCGCGATTACCGAGGCGGTGGCGTGGCGATAGCTCTCGGTCAGAAAAATATGGGCGATGCCGCCGAACACGCCGGTCGTGATCAGCATGGCCAGTTCGGCAGGTGTCGGGCTGTGCCAGGCAAAGGGCAACGTTACCGCGCCGGCGAGCGTCGTGATCAGCGAGAAATAGAACACGATCGACGCGGTCGGCTCGCTCTGCGTCAGCCGCCGCGTCTGGATGACGGTGCCGGCATTGCAGAAGGCCGAGGCGATGGCGAAGATCGATCCGGTCAGGGCCAGGCTGCCGGCGCCGGCCGCCGCATAGTGTTCGACGCTGAGGTTTGGAATGAGCATAACGATCACGCCGAAGAAACCGACGGCGACCGCCGACCAGCGGAAGAGGCGCACGCGCTCCTTCAGGATCAGCGCCGCCAGCGCCACCGTAATCAGCGGCGACGCGAAATTGATGGCGGTCGCCTCGGCCAGCGGCAGCCGCGTCAGCGCCGAGAAATTGGTGAACATGCCGAAGGTCGAGAGCGCGCCGCGGCCAAGCTGACCGAAGGGACGCCGGGTGCGGATGGCGCTCATGAACTCGCCGCGGAACGCGTAGATGATAAGCACCGGCGGAATGGCGAAGGCGGAACGGAAAAACACCATCTGGCCGACCGGCGTGACGTCGCCCAACTGGCGCACAAGCGCCGACATCGCGGCAAACAACAGAGCCGAGACGAGCTTGAAGCCGATGGCGGTGAGAAGTTGAGTCGGAGCAGCCGGCATTGCGCCCTGCATAGCCGCCCGCGCCGGGCTTGTCCCCCCCTTTTGTTGCGTGGGGCGACGCGCGTTTTTGCAACGCGCCGGCCGCTATTTCTTCGGCGGACGCGGCGGGCCGTCGACCGCCGGAAGCGACTTGGTATAAACCGCCATCGCATTGCGGTCGGCCGCGCCGAGCTGCGATGTATTGCGGATCACCGCCGCCATGCCGCCGCCGACTGAATCGAATTCCGGCGTCGTACCGGACTCGAGCAGATAGGCGATGTCCTTCACCGACCAGGAGGCCAAACCCTTCTGGGTGATGTTGGGAACCCAGCCCTCGCCTTCCGGGTTGGGGCCGCCGGCGAAACGCTGGCCCGGCACGATGCCGCCAAGCGCATTGCGCGGCGAATGGCACTCGGCGCAGTGGCCGGGGCCGTTCACCAGATAGGCGCCGCGGTTCCATTCCGCCGATTGCGTCGCATCGGGCGTAAACGGCTTGCCGTCGAGAAACAGCAATTTCCAGCCGCCGAGCGTGCGCCGGATGTTGAACGGAAACGGCAGATCGTGATCACGCGCGCGGCCGGTGACGGCCGGCAGCGTCTTGAGGTAAGCGAACAAGTCGCGCAGATCACTGAGCGCCATGCGCTGATAAGATGGATAGGGAAACGACGGATAGAGGTGCTCGCCGCTCGGCGAAGTACCCTTGATCATCGCGGTGACGAATTGCGCCTCGCTCCAGGCGCCGATGCCGTCCTTCGGATCGGCGGAGATATTCGGCGTGTAGAAGGTGCCGAACGGCGACTTCAACGCCATGCCGCCACCGAGCCTGGTCCGATCGTCTTTATCGGGAGCGTGGCAGGACACGCAGCCGCCGGCGTCGAACATCGTCTTGCCGTTGGCGAGATTGACGGTATGCGGCGCGGCCAAGGCGCTCGCCGGCACGCTCTCGGGGGCGGTCAGGAACCAGAACGCGGCCAAGCCGACGATACCCGCGACGGCCGCCAATCCGATCAGCTTGCGCAGCATGAGGCCCCCTTCCGTAATTCTCGTTTGAGTTTATGCGGCCGCAGCGCATGACGAAAGCGAAAGGGCGGCGCATCCCGGTGGACGGCCGCCCTTCATCGTCGAGAAAGTCCCCGCGGATTACTGCGGCTTGCGGAAGGTCTCGTGACAATCGGTGCAATTCTTGCCGACCGCGCCCAGCGCGACCTTGAGGCCATCGAGGCCGCTCATTGCCTTGGCGCGATTGTCGTCGACGTCCTTTTTGAACTTGGCGACGGCCGCCGTGAACTTGGCGCGCTCGGTCCAGATGACCGGCAGCGCCCGGGTGTCGCCGTCCTTGGAATTATCCGGGAACAGCGAGGGAAATTTATCGGCCGTTTCGTCCCATTGATCGAAGGCCGCCTTTACGGTAGCCGCATCGTAGGGATTCTCGCCCTTGACCATTTTAACGACAGCGCCGGCATTGCGTCCGTTCGCCTTCATCAGCGCCTGGCGGGCGGCGATGGGGTCCTGTTGCGCAACCACGACGGTCGCGGTCAGTGCGGCGACGGCGAATGCCACGGCCGCGAGAGCGGCAGAAAATTTCATGGGAAAATCCTTTGGCGTTGACGATCGGGACAGATGACTAACACCATCCTAGGCCGGCTATTCCAGCCGCATCGCGGCGGCGAATGGCCGCGCCCGGTCACGAAAAAGTGAGCGCCCTCAAGCGCTCACGCAACGGCCGACGTGCGCGCCTTTTCGATCAGCGACCAGATCTTCCGCGGCGTCGCCGGCATGTCGATATGGCGAATGCCAAAGCCGCGGTCGAGCGCGTCGATCACCGCATGGATGACCGCCGGACATGAACCGATGGCGCCGGCTTCGCCCGCGCCCTTGACGCCGAGCGGGTTGTTCTTGCACGGCGTGTTGCGGGTTTCGAAAACGAACGATGGCTGGCCGGAGGCGCGCGGCATGGCGTAGTCCATGAAGCTCGCGCTCAAGAGCTGGCCGGACTGCTCGTCATAGACCGTGTCTTCCATCAGCGCCTGGCCGATGCCCTGCACCAGGCCGCCATGCACCTGGCCGGCGAGCAGCAGCGGATTGAGCGTCGCGCCGAAATCGTCGACCACGACATATTTCAAAATCTCGGTCGCGCCGGTGTCGGGATCGATCTCGATCTCGGCGATGTGCGTGCCGTTCGGGAAGGTCGGCAGGTCGGTGGAAAAATCCTTCGACGCGCTCAATTTCTCGGGCGTCGCCTTCGGATGCGCGGCCAGGTCAGAAAACGAGATCGAGCGGTCGGTGCCGGCGACGTGAACCGCACCATTTGCGATTTCCATGTCGCCGGCGGAGGCCTCCAGCGCATCGGCGGCCAGCTCCTTGAGCTGCTCGGCCAAGGTCTTCGAGGCGCGATCGACCGAGACGCCGCCGACCGGAATCGAGCTCGAGCCGCCGGTGCCGGCGCCGGTCTTGATCCTGTCGGTGTCGCCCTGGATGACGCGCACGCGCTCCGGCGGCAGATCGAGCCGCTCGGCGACCAACTGCGCGTAGGAGGTCTGGTGGCCCTGCCCGGTCGACTGCGAGCCGATCAGCACGGTGACGCCGCCGTCGCGGTCGAGCGTCACATGCGCGGTCTCCGGGCCATTGGCGCCGCAGGCTTCGACATAGGTGCCGATGCCGATGCCGCGCAATTTACCGGCGCGCTTCGACGCCGTCGCGCGCTTGGCGAAGCCGGCCCAGTCGATCAGTTCCTGCGCCCGCGCCATAGTGCCGGCAAAGTCGCCACTGTCGTAAATCTTGCCGGTCGGCGTCGTGTAGGGCAGCGCCTTTGGCTTGATCAGGTTCTTGCGGCGAATGGCGTCCTGCGACATGCCCAATTCGCGCGCCGCGGTGTCGACCGCGCGGTCGATCAGGTAGGACGCCTCCGGGCGGCCGGCGCCGCGATAGGCATCGACCGGCACGGTGTTGGTGTAAGCCGCGCGCAGGCGGACGTGCGCCGCCGGAATGTCATAAGGCCCGGTCGCCATGCCGACGCCGAGCCACGGGATATACGGCGCATAGCACGACAGATAGGCGCCCATGTCGGCGACGATGTCGACCTCGAGCGCCAGGAACTTGCCCTTGTCGTCGACGGCGAGCGTCGCCGTCGAGATGTTGTCGCGGCCGTGGCTGTCGCCGAGGAAATGCTCGCTGCGGTCGGCGACCCATTTCACCGGCTTGCGCAATTTTTCCGCCGCCACCGCGGCCAGCGCATATTCGCGATACGGGAAAAGCTTGGTGCCGAAGCCGCCGCCGACATCCGGCGTGATGACGCGCATCTTGTCGAGCGGCAGCTTGAGCACGTCGCCGCAGATGATGTCGCGGATGATGTGGCTGCCCTGGCTGCCCAGCGTCAGCGTGTAGCGCTCGCCGTCATATTCGGCGACGACGCCGCGGGTATCCATATAATTGGTGACAAGCCGCTGGTTGATGATGGTGGTCGAGATGGTGCGGGCGGCTGAAGCGAAGGCCTTCTTGGTCGCGGCCGCATCCCCGGCCGTGGTCTCGAAAGCGAGATTGGGCCGGTCCGGCCAAACTGGCGGCGCGCCGGCTTTGAGCGCGGCGATGGCGCCGATGACATGCGGCAGCGGCTGGTAATCGACCGAGATCGTCTCGCTGGCGTCCTTGGCCTGCTCCAAACTATCGGCAACGACAAAGGCGATGGCGTCGCCGACATGGCGCACGATGTCGCGGGCGAGAATTGGATAAGGCGGCACCTTGATATCGACGTCGGGGAGCACGCCCGGCGTCGGCAGCGGCCCGAGATGGGCCGTATCAGTGCCGGTCAGCACCAGCCGCACGCCCTTCATCGCTTTGACGCGCGCCAGATCGGCGATGCGGATTTTGGCATGGGCATGCGTCGAGCGCAGCACAACCGCGTGCAGCGCGCCTGGCGGCGATACGTCGGCAATATAACGGCCGGCGCCGCGCAGCAGCGGATCGTCCTCCTTGCGCGTGAGGGCCTGACCAAAACCGAATTTCATCGCTGCCATTGCCGTTATCCGCTGCTTCGAAGCGCTCTTGGTCGAGGCTCGTTTATTCGGCCGGCTGACTGTGCGGCTTGCGCGAGAAGCGCATCGCCAGCCAGCGCGACACCACATAGAAGGCCGGCGTGAAGATCAAGCCAAACGCCGTAACGCCGATCATGCCTGAAAATACCGCGGTGCCAAGCGATTGTCGAAGCTCGGCGCCGGCGCCGACCGCCCAAACGAGCGGCGCGACGCCGAACACGAAGGCAAGCGAGGTCATCAAAATCGGCCGCAGCCGCAGCCGCGCCGCCTCGACCGCGGCCGCCTGCCGGTCGCGGCCCTGGTCCTCGAGCTGCTTGGCGAACTCGACGATCAGAATCGCATTTTTGGCGGCGAGCGCGATCAGCACGATGAAGCCGACTTGCGTGAGGATGTTGTTGTCCTGGCCGCGCAGCACGACGCCGATGATCGCCGCCACCAGACACATCGGCACGATCAGGATCACGGCGAGCGGCAGCGTCAGACTTTCGTATTGCGCCGCCAGCACCAGGAACACGAAGGCGACGCCGAGCACGAAGGCGAAGATCGCGGTGTTGCCGGCCCGGATCTGCTGGAACGCCAATGTGGTCCACTCGTAGGAGAAGCCGGCCGGCAAGGTCTCCGCCGCCAGCTTCTGCATGATCGCAATGGCGTCACCCTGGCTGTAGCCCGGCGCCGGCGCGCCATCGAGCTCGGCCGCCGGATAAAGATTGTAGCGCGGCAGCCGAGACGGCCCGGAACTGTCGCGCACCGTCGTGAACGAGCCGAGCGGCACGCTGTCGCCCGACGAATTGCGCACGCGCAACGCCAACACGTCCTTGGGCTCGAGCCGGTGCGATGCGTCCGCCTGCACCTGCACCCGGAAGGTGCGGCCGAACAAATTGAAGTCGTTGACGTAGGCCGAGCCGATATAGACCTGCAGCGCCGAGAACACCTCGCCGATATTGATGCCGAGCAGCTGCGCCTTGGTGCGGTCGATATCGAGGAACAGTTGCGGCGTCGCCGTTTCGAACAGCGAGAACACCTGCTGCAATCCCGGCGTCTGCGCCGCCCGCCCCATCATCGCGTAAACTGCGCCCTGCAACGCCTGCGGGCCGGCGCCGGCGCGATCCTCGATCATCATGCGAAAGCCGGCGGCGTTGCCGATGCCGGACACCGGCGGCGGCTGCACCACGATCATGAAGGCTTCCTGCAGCGCGCCCAACTTGCGGAACAACTGCGCCTGGATATTGGCCGTCGATTTGGCCGGGTCCTTGGCCCGCTCGACGAACGGATCGAGCACCACGAACATTGCGCCGGCATTCGGCGCATTGGTGAAGCTGGCGCCGGAGAAGCCGACGATCACCACCGCATGCGCCACGCCGGGCGTCGACAGCACCAGCTCGGTCGCCTTGCGCATGACCGCGTCGGTGCGTTGCAACGACGAGCCCGGTGGCAACTGCGACGCCACGATCAGGATGCCGCGATCGATCTGCGGAATGAAGCCCTGCGGCGTTGAGCGGAATTCGTTCAGGCCGAAAGCGAGAATGGCGGCATAGACCAGCAGCATCACCACGGCGAAGCGCACGATCCGTCGCGCCACAGCGTTATAGCCGCGGGCCAGCGCGTCGAAGCCGCGGTTGAAACCGCCGAAGAAGATGCGCATCGGCTTGGCGTACCAGGCGACGCCATGATCGTCGACATGGGCTTTAAGCAGCAGCGCGCACATCGCCGGCGACAGCGTCAACGACATGATCAGCGAGATGATCGTCGCGCTGGTGATGGTGAGCGCGAACTGGCGATAGAATTGCCCGGAAATGCCGGTGATGAAGGTGGTCGGCACGAACACCGCGCACAGCACCAGCGCGATCGAAATCAGCGCGGTGCCAACCTCGTCCATGGTGCGGCGTGCCGCCTCGCGCGGCGACTGACCGGCGGCGATGTTGCGCTCGACATTCTCCACCACGACGATGGCGTCGTCGACGACGATGCCGATCGCCAGCACCAGACCGAAGAGCGACAAATTGTTGAGCGAGAAGCCGAACAAGGTCATCGTGAAGAAGGTGCCGATCAGCGAGATCGGGATCGCCAGCAGCGGAATGACCGCCGCGCGCCAGGTTTGCAGGAACAAGACGATCACCAAGACGACCAGCAGCACCGCCTCGAAGATCGTGGTGATGACCGCCTGCACCGATTCCTGGATGAACTGGGTCGGATTGTAGAAAATGCCGTAGTCGACGCCGGTGGGGACATCCTTCGACATGGCGGCGACCGCCTTGGCGATGTTGTCGCCAGTGGTCAGCGCGTTCGAACCCGGCCGCTGGAACACCGCCAGCGCCACCGACGCATTCTTGTCCATGTAGGAATTGGACGAATAATCTTGCGCGATCAGTTCGATCTTGGCGACGTTGCGCAGCCGCACCACGGCGTTGCCGGACTGCTTGATGACGATGTTGCCAAATTCTTCGGGCGTCGACAGACGGCCGAGCGTGCGGATGGCGACCTGGAACGCCAGCTGGTCGGGCACCGGCGGCTGATTGAGCACGCCGGAGGCCACCTGGATGTTCTGGGCCAGCAACGACTGGGTGACGTCGCCCGCCGTCAGGTTGAGCGATTGCATGCGGTCGGGATCGAGCCAGACCTGCATCGCATAATCGCGACTGCCGAACACGTTGATCGAGCCGACGCCATCGACGCGGGTCAGCGCGTCCTTGATCTGCAAATTGGCGTAGTTCGAGATGTAGAGGGAGTCGCGCGACTTGTCCTTGGAGAACAGGCTCACCACCATCAGGATGTCGGGCGACGCCTTGGCGACGGTGACGCCGATCTGCTGCACCTGCGTCGGCAGCCGCGGCGTCGCGGTGGCGACGCGGTTCTGCACCTGGACCTGCGCGATATCGAGATTGGTGCCGATGTCGAACGTCACCGCGATCGAGAACTTGCCGTCGGCGGCGGAGTTCGACGACACGTACAACATGCCTTCGACGCCGTTGATCTGCTGTTCGATTGGCGCCACCACCGTCTCGGCGACGATCTCGGCGCTGGCGCCCGGATACTGGCCGGAAATGTTGATGGTCGGCGGCGCGATTTCCGGGTATTGCGCGACCGGCAGGCGGCTATAGGACACGCCGCCGAGAATGATGATCACGATCGCGATCACCGAAGCGAAGATCGGCCGGTCGATAAAGAAGTGTGAGATGCGCATGGCCGGCTACTTTGCCGGCGCCGGCGGCGCCCCGGCCCCCGGCTTTTGCGCATTGACCGGCTGGCCCGGGCGCACCCGCGCCATGCCGTTGACGATCACGCGATCGGTCGCGCTCAAGCCTTCCTTGATGACGCGCAGATTGCCGACCAACTGGCCCGGCGTCACATATTTTGTCTGCGCCTTGTTGTCGCCATCGACGACCAGGACGAATTTGCGCGCCTGCTCGCTGCCGATGGCCGCGTCCGGCACCAGCAATGCCTCGTAAGCGGGCGAGCCCGGCACGCGCACGCGCGCGAACATGCCGGGCGTGAACACGCCGTTCGGATTGTCGAACAGCGCGCGGCCGCGAATGGTGCCGGTTGAGCGGTCGATCACGTTGTCGATGAAATCCATGCGGCCTTCGTGCACGAAATCGTTTTCGTCGATCAGCTTGAGCGACACCTTCATGCCGGCGCTGCGGCTGGCGACGTCCTTGCCGGACATGGCGATGCGCTCGTAGCGAAGGAACGACGCTTCATCGAAGGTGAATTCGAACTGGATCGGATCGCTGGTGACGATGGTGGCGAGCAAGGTGGTGTTGCCGCTGGTCCCGCCGGTCACCAGGTTGCCCGGCGCGACGCGGCGGTCGCCGATGCGACCGCTGATCGGCGCGCGCAATTCGGTGAATTCGAGATCGAGTTCGGCCTGACGCAGCAGCGCCTGCGCGCCGCTGACCGAGGCCTGCGCGTTGCGATAGGCCTGCGAGCGCTGTTCGAAGGTCTGCTCGGTGATGGTCTTTTCCTTCACCAGTTGCTGGCCGCGCGTGAAATCGGACTCGGTGAAGGAGAGATTCGACTGCGCCTGCGTCAGCGTGGCGCGTGCCTGCGCGACCGCGTTCTGGAACGGCCGCTTGTCGATCGAGAACAAGAGGTCGCCCTGCTTGACCAGCTGACCATCCTTGAAATGCACGCCGTCGAGATAACCGGAAACGCGCGCGCGCATTTCCACCAGGCTGACCGCGGCGAAGCGGCCGACATATTCGTCGAAATCGAAAACGGTGCGCTTGGTCGGCTCCGCGACCGTCACCGGCGGCGGCGGCGGTCCGGCCTGCTGCTTCGGCGCATCGCCGCAACTGGCGAGCAAGGTCGCAAGCGCGGTGGCGAGCATCGTCGCCACGCCGGCGCGGCGTAAAGCCATTGGTATCTGCATGGTGTTCGCAATTCCAAAGGCGTTCATGGTGACCATGGCCGGACGCTTACGAGGTTCCGTCCCATAGCGTTGGCGGTTAGCGATGTCCACCGTGGCCGACCGGCAACGGACCTTCGAAATATGGCCGGACCGCTCGCCTAACTCGCTTCGATACATCGAAATTCCGGTGTTGATATATTGGGCAAACGCGGCCCGCCGGTCAGCGCGCGCGCCCCCGGAATGCCGCAAGCCAGCGCCGGCCGAAGATCGCCAGCACCACCCCAGCATAAAACGTGCCGCCGATCGCCGCCAAGGCGGCCAATGTGGCAATGTCGCGCACCGCCAGACCGGCAAACGCCTGCGCCAGCGGCGGCGCAATCAGCCAGATGATCGCCGCCATTGCCAGGCCGGCGGCGGACAGCTTGATCGCCGATTGCCGCAACCGGTGGTCGATCCGGATATGGCCGGCGCGCAGGCCCAGCCAGATCACCAGCAGTAGATTGATCCAGGCGCCGATCGACGTCGCCAGCGCCAGGCCGACCTGCGCCATCGGCCCCATCAACAGAACCTTGAAGCCGATATTGACCGCCGCCGCGATCAGCGCGGCGATCACCGGCGTCTTGGTGTCGCCGCGGGCAAAGAAGCTGGCGACGGCGCTGCGGATCAGTACGAAAGGCAGCAGGCCGAAGGCGTAGGCCGCCAACGTCTGCCCGGCGGCGACGGCATCGGCTACGGTGAAGGCGCCGCGCACGAAAAGCGCGCGCATGATCAGTTCGGGAATGACGAAAAAAGCGGCAACGCAGGGGATCGCCAGCATCAAAGTGAATTCGACGGCGCGGTTCTGGGCGTGCGCGGCGCCGGCATCGTCGCCGGCGGCAAGACGCCGCGCCATTTCCGGCAGCACCACGGTGCCAGCGGCGATGCCGATGACGCCGATCGGCAACTGGTTGATGCGGTCGGCGTAATACAGCGCCGAGATCGCGCCGGCGGCGAGAAAGCTGGCGATGATGGTATCGGCAAACAGCGCCAGTTGCACGCCCATCGAGCCCACGGTCGCCGGCCCAAGCGCGCGAAAGAATTTGCGCACGTCCGTATCGAGCTTTGGCCAATGGAACCCCGGCAGCGCGCCTGAGCGCCACGCATCGCCGCCGACGAGAATCAATTGCAGCACGCCGGAAATCAGCACGCCCCAGGCCGCGGCATAGCCGGCATTCGGGAACAGCCACACCGTGAGCAAGGTCGCGATCATGGTGAGATTGAGCAGGATCGACGCGGCGGCGGCGGCGGCGAAACGTTGCAGGGCATTGAGGATGCCGCCGTACAAAGTCACCATCGTGATCAACAGCAGGTACGGAAAGGTGACGCGCGTCAGGGCAACCGCGAGCGGGTAGCGGCTCGGATCGTCCGACAGACCCGGCGCCAGCACATCGATGGCCTCCGGCGTGAACGCCAACGCCAGCGCCAGCAGCACCAACTGGCTGGCCAGCAGCAGCGTGAAGATGCGGCCGGCGAAAGTTCCGGCGCGCTCCGCGCCGTTCTGCTCGCGGATACGCGCATAGGCCGGCACGAAGGCGGCGTTGAAAGCGCCCTCGGCGAATATGGCGCGGAAATGATTGGGCAGCCGGAACGCCACGAAAAAGGCATCGGCCACCGGTCCGGCGCCCAGGACCGCCGCCAGAATGATATCGCGGACAAAACCCGTCACCCGCGACAGCAGGGTGAAACCACCGACGGTGAGGATGCGTTTAATCATCGGTCCAATGCGCTGTGGTCAGGGTGGAAACGCCGTGCATACGTGTATAAATGGCCTCAAGACGGCGCATCGAACCCGATAGGCCGGCGGCTGGACTGCATTAAGACGATTCCCGGCCCAAACATAGAGCCGCCACGACCCGCTTAGCCTCACTTCCAACCCAATCGGTGCCAACCCTGTGACAGTGCCCTCGCCCATCATTCCCATTTTGCTGGCCGGCGGCGCCGGAACCAGGCTTTGGCCGGTGTCGCGCGACGCTTTGCCCAAGCAGTTCCTGCCTTTAGTCGGCGACCGCTCGACCTATCAGGAGACCTTGCTGCGGGTGGCCGACCCGATGTTTGCCGCGCCCATCGTCATCACCGGACCGAACTTTCATTTCTTTGCCCGCCGCCAGGCCGAGGAAGTCGGCATCGACGCCACCGTGGTGATCGAGCCGCTGCGGCGCGATTCCGCGCCGGCAATAACGGCGGCAACGGCAGTAGCGCTGGCGCGCGATCCCAACGCCGTGGTGCTGGCGCTGGCCGCCGACCACATCATTCTCGACGTCGAGAATTTCCGTGCCACGTGCCTGGCCGGCCGCGAGGCGGCCGAAGCCGGCAAAATTGTCACCTTCGGCATCAAGCCGACCGAGCCGAAAACCAGCTACGGCTATATCCTGCCGGGCAAAGCCATCGGCGATCACGGCGTGAAGGCCGTGACGAAATTCGTCGAGAAGCCGGACGCGGCCACCGCCGCGCGCTATCTGCTCGAAGGCTATCTGTGGAACTCCGGCAACTTCCTGTTCCGCGCCGACGTGCTGCTGGGCGAGATCAGACGGCTGGAACCGGAGATGGCGGACGCCATTGAAGCCGCGGTCGCCAATGCCAGTAATGATCTCGGCTTCCTGCGGCTCGAGGAAGCAAGCTTTGCGCGCGCACCGCAGAAGTCGATCGACTACGCGGTGATGGAAAAGACCG